>JAJRQL010000113.1 GCA_024280265.1 Deltaproteobacteria bacterium | reverse complement strand
TTAAAGCGGATGTTTGCCTTAAAAGTGTAATTATGTCAAAGATCAGTACAAATAAACAGGATTGGGGCTCTTATCGATCAAAAAGTTTGCCCCATGCTGCAAAAGTTCTTGTTTACTGCAATTTTTAAAATGGTTTGTCGGGTTTTTATTTTAATAGAAGTTCTAACTCCGACAGACTCCTAGCTTGTAAGATTGTTTTTTTGTCCGACCTCTGCGTTATTCTCAACAAATAATGTTCGTAATATCATCCGTATGCTAGATATTGTTGTCTTCATTCCTTGATTTTGAACAAAGTTTTAATTTTTCATGATACCCTGCAGTTTCCCTGATTAATATGCCATGTGGCCCAGAGATTTCATAATAAGGGCAAGTCCCATGGCAAACATCCCGGTAAGTCCCATTCCGCAGGAAAAACCGGCAAGCAGGACCGGTGCGTACTGTCTCCACATCGGTCCGTAGCGTTTGTAAAAGAAATAACGGCCAAGAAATGCGCCCAGAACTTCGAGGATAAGGCCGTGTGGGGTAGATTGACCAAGGCCACGGACCACACCATAAATCAGAAGGATGGGCAGGCCAAAGAGGCTGAGTACAAAATACATCACCAGACCAAAACCCAGGCCCGAGAATACAGTGGTGCTGTTCAATGCCTGATAAAACATGGAGTTACCTTCCATGGTGGATGTTTGCATCAACAGGGTGTTCAGGGCCTGGAGGTGCCAGAGTTCCTGGGCATAGGGGTAGGCACTTGATGGAATGGGGGCCAGTCTCCAGATAAACTGGGAAAAGAGCAGGCTTGCCACCATCACTATGGGGAAGACCACAATCTCCGCCTTGATGATACCCCGGATGGATGTTCCGGTCAGCTCAATCTGTCTGAACTGAACAGTTGCCTCCCCGTAGTTATGAATGGGTATGGGGGCATACCAGATTTCAATCCCCTGGTATCCGAAATAGCGTGCTCCAGCGATGAAACTGGCCTCACGGACCAGGGGCAGACTGACAAATTGTCCCGCAATCCCTTCCATTCGTGCGGTAATATAAGAAATGATGGGAGTATAGATAAAGCCGTATCCGAGGAAAAATATCCAGGGGAAATTGGGGACCAGCCAGACGCAGAGTCCAACGTACGCCAATGTGGAAAAGAAGTAGATCGCAATGGAAATCCAGAAATTGAAGTCGCCGCGTCCCTCAGGCGGCTGAAAGAGATCTTTCAACGTCCCCATGTGCTCTTTGGTGCTGCGGTAGGAACGTATCACAGACCAGACACCGATCACTCCGATGGCCAGGCCGAGACCGATTCCAAAGCTCATATAAAAATCAAAGTTATTTGCAAAAACGGTGTCGACGGTAGCCATTCCGGGGTGCCAGCGCTGCAGAATTCCCTGAGCATAGAGAATGGGGTTGAGGATGATGGTGATAATCAGTCCGATGAGTCCGCCGATAACAGCCCAGAATGGCAGCACCATGCCGATGAAGACCAGCCCCAGATCCAGCTGAATTCCTGTGGCAACAGCTGGTAGTATATCCTCGGTGTGACTGGTGAGTTCTATCCAGGGAATGGGGATCAAACGAATCGGTTCATTGAAGATAAGCCCGGAGGCAATGGGAAGTAACACATAAAATGCGCCAAATACCAGGCCAATGACTCCACCAATGGAGAATACGCGCCACTTCCAGCTTTTTTTCTTCTCTTCAGTGGATTCGGCAAGGGCCATGGTGCCGAGTGCTGCAACCGGAGCCATTGGAAAGGGAAGCTTTTCAACGTCGGAGGTTATCCGGTACAGGGCGTACCCCAGGCCGAAGTGATCGATCCGCTGGATGATTTGCGATCCGACAAGAAGTAGGATTGGGATTAACCAGTCGCGGTGGAAAAAGCTTCGTTCAACCATGGACGGTGAATCAGGGCCCGGGGCGACCCATGAAGGAATAAACTCGGTGAGCCCAAGCATTCGTGCAGCATCGGACTGCACCAGGTACTGATTCCAGAGGAGTCCGGAAAAGGGGGAGGCAAGTGCCGCTCCAGCCATGTAGTAGAGCAGGAATATCTCCTGCTGTTTGAGCTCGGAGTGGGCCCGTTTAGCCACCTCTGCAAAGAGGATGATGGTTACCCAGCGGGCAGCGGGGCCGATGCCCTGACCAATGACCAGCTGCAGATACATGGAGCCCGGCATCATCAGAAAACCGATGAAGACAGCGCCCACGATGGTCTTCCAGTCAAAGCCCTCTTCGAAATGATCAGGAGTTTTAAGTAGATCCCGATATTCTTTTAGTTCTTTGTCGTCATACATAGTTTCAAAGAGGGTTCAGGTTGACCCTGAACCCGTTTTAATCAGGCAGCACCTGATAACCGGAATCTGTAAACATTCCAATGATTGCCCAGCTACCACCCATCAGGAAGTCGCCGATGATGAGGCCAATGAAGAAAAACTGAATTTTTTTAAACAGTGAAACCCCACCGTACCGCATGCAGAGGGCGTTACAGGCCCATCCTATGAAAAAACTGACCCAGAGAATCCGCATTGCTGAACTGTAAGCGGTGAGATAGCCAAGGGGATGAATTGGCCACCAGTAAAAACGGTGGTAGCAGATCACCAGTACCAGCATGAACAGTGCACCAATAACGGTGAAAAGAGTGATCCAGCCACCGCTTTCAACGGGTGCCGTGACCAGGCTGTGGGCGTTTTCAAAGACTGTAACCGTTGTTCTGCTTGCCCATTCCATTTGTAGCTCCCGCGTTCCGTAGCGATAGTAAAGTGTCATCATCGCAAGAATGGAGGCTGCCAGGCTGGTGAGAATGGTGAAAAAGAGACCGGAAAAAATCAATATGCCAGGATTCTTACCATGACTCAGTTTTCTGGCATGCAGCAGCGATGGCATCAGAGACTCCCGCAAATCCACAAAGAGTACTTTCTGAGACATGGCAGAGAGCAGGCCGTTTATACCGCCAAAGAGTTTTGTTCCTCCCATGACCAGAAGACCGTCCATGGGGGCAGCGGTGAGGGTGAAATATGCAAGCCCTCCCTGGCAGATAATACGGGTGGCCACCAGCATTATCATAAAGGCGGCACTGAAAAACAGGGTTGCTGTGAGCAGGCTCATTCCGAGATACACTGCCCAGTAGAGAAGAGCGGTAAAGCAGAATACTGCTCCCCAGAAGGAAATTCGTACATCGAACCACTCTGTGCGGGCCTGTGTTGGTTTGGAGAGGAAAAAGGATTCTTTCGTAACCTCCAGGAGGTGGCTTCGTGCCAGCCAGATTAGAAAGACAAAGAATATGCCGTAGGCCCCGATCATCTGAGTCTCTTCGGGTCTTGCCAGGGTGGGGCCAAAGGTGATGCCGAGTTCTGAGGCTGGAATACTGTACCCAAGGAGTCCGAGGACTCCGGTTACCAGCCCGCCCAGAATGAAAAAGAACCAGAAACTGAATGATATCTGGCGGGATGCAAGAAAGGCAAAACCGATGAAGGCCGGATAGATGTATATCTTCAGTTTTTGGAAACCCGCAAAAATACCGTGGTCGGGGAAGTAGGGACCGGCAAGGATGAGGGTGGAGAGCTGGGGGATTGATGGATAGTAGAAGTGGAGCCCGTTCAGGAGGTGGAGGGAGACTGGAACAAGCAGCCCGGCAAGCAGAAACCTGTTACTGAAGAAGCTGCCGATTGTTCCCTGGTCAAGTGAACTGCTCAGCATTTCAGGAACCCGAAGCAGGGGAAAGTTTATCCGTTCGTTGTGGATCCACTGCCGGGAAAGAATGTTGATAACGAAGAGCATGAAGCCATAGGCGAGCATGATAAACGCTCCCCAGAATACCAGGGGCCAGATCCAGGCCTGCCAGGGAATGGCTGCTGCCACCTCAAACCAGCTCATGCTTCGACCACCTGGAATGCCGCGGTAAAGCGTTTCAATTGCTCCGATGTCTGCGGGCACAATCCCGGGTGGAAAGAGAGCGACAATATTCTCTTTCCACTGATTTCCAATGGTTGCGTAGTGAATGGGGGTGGTCAGGTTGAGAAGCAGGGTTCTGGCAAGGCCGGTGTAGGCGATTCCGGATCCGATGACCATCTCAATCCAGATGATGAGCAGTTCGCTGCCGCTGAAGAGAAGTTTTTTGCTGCGAAATATTCTGGCACTGGCCGCAGTGAAAATCACCAGCAGGATGAAAATAAAAAATGGTGCCAGTGGAAAATGGCCGCCACCCAGGGGAGTTGCCTGCTGGTAGATATTGTTAAATGGAGTGAGGAGGCAGATGGCAACGGCCAGGATGATTCCTGCAATAATGGCACGCATCCGGATGATGGTGACTGGTTGCTGATTAGACATTACTGCTTACCTCTTCTATCTGACTCTCTGCAGCGATCTTCTGAAAAATTACTGCAAAATGGCTGTGGCTGGCATCATCAATGGAGCGCCACACCAGTAATTGTTTCCTCAGGTCATGGAGAAAGGAGGCGTTAATCCTTTGCCATACCTGTTCCTCACCGGAACGGCGCTCCATGGTGACCTTGATTTCCAGGTAGTCCATATTTTCTTCTACGGGGCAGAACTGAATGTCCACCCACTGCATGATGCCAAAGTCAAAAGGGGCAAGCCACACCTTTGAGCGGATGTAGGTGCAGTAGATATTATGGGGTTCTTCTGCATTTCTGACCAGATTTCGCATTTCCTCAATGTTGCAGCAGCTGAAGATCAGATCAACAGGGCCGGTGGAGAAGAGTCCATGAGAGACGTCCTGGTGGGATTTGAAATAACTGAACAGAAATCCGCCGATGGAGTCGTGTTCTTCATACTTCATAAAAAATGGCAGGGTTATACTGATACGGTTGTCTTTCGGTACGGGAAGGCTGAAGTTGGCATTGACATCAGGGATGGCGATCCTTGCAGCTACCCGTGAAGGGTAGATGACTGAAAGCAGCACCACTCCAATGACAAGTACCATGGCAGCAACACCGGCCATGGATGAGTAGTTTACGGTGAGTCCTGTCCAGAGACTGGTTCCAGCAAAGAGGAAGGCGGATACCTGGGCCAGCAGGTATCCCAAAACCACTGATATAACCGCCAGCGCCAGCGCCTCTGCCACAAAGAGAAAGGAGACATGGGATGGGGCAAGTCCCACCGAGGTGTATATGGAAATTTCATTTTTTCGTTCGTAAACGGAGCTGATCATAGTGTTGAGCACTATGAAGATGGAAATAAGAAGTGGAATGAGAATATTTGGTACACCGCTGTACTGGATGGAGTCACTCTGGTTATAGAGCCAGACACCATCGGTATCGCCTGCAAAAATAGCCATGGAGAAACGGTCAACCAGTGATTCTGCAGTTGCACTGATAGGAGTGCCATCCTGCGGAAGCACGGCCAGGTTTTTGAGTTTTCCGCCGAGTGTGAGCAGGGTGGACGCGGGAATGATGCCAATTCTGGAGGCAGGAATATGGTGGTATCTGCTCTGAAAAGAACGGATATCATCTCCAGATTCCATGGCCTCCTGTTCGACTTCTGTGATTTCAGTTTCCGATTCTTCCGGGAAGGTGACAGGTGTCAGAGGTTCACCGTCGAGATCGAGGGCCTGATCAAAATCTGCTCCTTTGAATGTCCCGATTACAGTGAAGGGATAGCCCCAAAGCTGTATTGTTGAGCTGCCGTCACTTTTGACTCGGAGAGCCTCTGCCATATCCTGGTCTAAAATGATGCTGAGACGGTCATCGCTGTTGAACCACCTTCCGGAACTCATCAGCTTATCCAGCCCGGTGATATCTGCTTCGGAGGGAGATAATCCTATCAGACCCTCGAGTTCGGCACTGTTAGCACCATGTTGCAGGGGGACATGCACTGCCTGGGTCGGGTTGCCGGCCTCAAGCCAGATGCGTGGGGCAATACCCTTTGCGTCCTCGAAACTGTCAACCAGGTTGGATACGGCTTCCACCGGAAGACTGCGCCAGTCAACCCGTTTGAGGAGGAGTCCCTGGTATGGCGATGTCTCCTGGAAGAGGAGTCGGCTTTGTCGTTCACCGGATTTTACTGTGGTAAAACTCATGATGGTGAAGGTAAGGATGATGAGTGTCAGACAGGTAAGGATGGTGCGCACCCGCCTTCGTCTGAGGTTTGAGACACCCAGGAAAAATGCGGCTGTAAAGGCCTTCCAGTGGCTGATTTCGGCAGGGCGTTTGTGGCTGGCCCGGCGCTGCAGGAGGATCATCTCCTCTTCAAAACGGAAGAAGATGATGAGACTTACCATCAGTGACAAACCGATAATGAAGAAAGCCAGGATAACCACGGTGGGGCTGTATGCGAGCTGAAAAGCGGGGTGTACCTGGTAGATTATGGTGATGAGGATAATCAGGATTGTGCAGAAGGCGATGATTCGTTTGTAAATATTTGCAAAATTGAAAAGAAAACGTTCCATGCAGAAGGCAAAAGGAACAAAAAGTGCGATATAGAAGAGCACTCCGAAGAGTACGTCCTTCTGGGTTTTTTCCACCTGTACGTAGACCCGATTGGCAAGGGCCATGGATTCGGAAGCGGCACTGCTGAATGTCTTGTAATTATAGGCCTTGAGGCTGTTTTCTGCCCGGATCAGTGCGGTAAGACCACGTTCCTCCAGCTGACTTATTTTGTCATCATAAATTCCGTGTTTTTCAAGGTTTTTAATTCTGGGGGAGAGCAAAGTCCAAATATCACGGGCTGCCCGGTAAACCGTGTTATCTATGCTGCTGTAAGTGTCAACGGGATATCCAAGGCCCATTGGGTTATCCTGAGTTCCGTTGATGAGGATCATTTTACGGGTCAGAACATTATCATAGAGGGTGACCTTGAGCCAGGTTCCAGGCTCGGTGTAGATGGTGGCCATGGTGGAGTTGCGGGTGTCAATCCGACTGTACCAGTAATGGGCCGGTGGGGCATCACGTCGGACGTCAAGAAGTTCTACTTTTGTGAGATAGTTGAAATTTCTTGGTTCCAGCAGTCCAAAGATGGTGGTTTCTCTGCAGCTGAAGAGAATAAGGTCGGTTTTGGCGTCACGGCGTCTGATCTTGAGGCGGTAGTTACTCTTTCCCGTCTGTTTTTTGTCAATAGCCCAAAGTACCTGGCCGCTCTGTTCGTCAAAGCGGTATCCTTCAATGATAACCTTGTCCAACACATGCTTTTTATCCGCAACTCCTTTGATACGGAACGTACCGGATGAGTCTACCATGCTGTAGTATTTCTGATCTCCCTGGTATGCGAGAAGAACGGTTTTTGCTGCTGGATAGTTGGCAAAAAGTTCACCCTGAAGCAGGAGATTGGCGCGTCCGGTTACCGTTGAGAATCCGTTGCGGGGGAGTCTGCCAGATTGCAGGGGAACGCTTCCGGCCATTGCGGTAACCATATCACTCACAAGCAGGGCTTGGTTTTCGAGGTTTTTCCAGTTGATATTCTCAGGTTTGTCCCAGGGCGTCCCCCAGGATGCACGGGAGTCACCGGTGGTCACAAGGGTGATACCAAGCAGGCCGGAGAGTGAAGCAACTTCCCCGCCAAGGGGGGGCGTGTCAAGAAACCAGGAATCCCAGGAACGCAGACGGCTGGGGCGAAGGGTATTCACATAGCGAGTTTGGCTGCTGCTTGAGGCTGCAGTTTTATCAAGGAGATCAGCGATAACTGAGAATATGCCTGTTCGGTTGACCCTTGTCTTCAGTTTATAAAGAAATCCCTGGTGAAAGGCGCCCAGGCCATTGCCATGACTGGAAAGATGAAGTGAAATAAAGGCTGCGATGTCATAGTCGGAGATGAGATTCCTGAATGCATAACTACTCTTCAGACAACTCATCTGGGTCTTGAGTTCCTGCATGCGTTTCTTGTTGATCTCAATGGAAGCCGGGATGGCACTGCGGAACAGTTCAGCCTCGTCTGCGCCCATGTCGTGGAAGGTCTTGCGCCACCCAAGGCGTCGGTAGAGGAGACGGATTTTTGAGAGTCGTTTGATTTCTGCACTGTTTTCCGGAGTGTTGCTGTCGTTGAGGCGGAAGCGGTTGAGCTTTCGGGAAAGGGTGTCGACCGAGAGTTTCAGGTGTTTCTCTATGGCAACGGCTATGCTGGAGTCACGCTCCGGGTCATTCTGCAGAGGCCAGCTGATGTCTCGGAGAATTTCAAGGTGAGCCTTCGTTTCAGCGATACCTTTTTTAAGTTCTTTTTTTTGCTTTCGTAACAGTTTCGATTTGGAGTTGATGCTCCAGAGTAATTCACGTACGCCGGCTAATGCTTCATTATGACCGCTGCTGGCCACCAGGAGAACCGAGCGGGCCGGAGGAGTTTCCTGTAGTGCTGCTGCTGTTTGGAGCATGGTTGCAATGGAACTGGCCTCGTCAGCACCCGGTGCCCTGCCGGAGACAAAACCTGAGCTGTCATAAAACGCATCTAGTACCAGGAGTTCTGTTTTCAGCGTGGGATCGGTACCCGGTATGATTCCATAGATTGTTTCCGAAAGGACTTCCTGCCACTGGACTGATGACGTGATGCCGCTTTTGTCGGCAATGAGTCCCGGTTTGTCAAAAGAAAATCCAGGAAAGAATTCTTTGAGTATTCTTTCTTCCATCCAGAAACAGGGGAGTTGGATGGGAGTGAGTTCCTTTTTCTCCTGAAAGAGATACTTTGCAGGTTTTTTGTTGCTATTACTGTAGATAATAGCCCTGGCGCCAAGTGATGCAAGTTGTTGCCAGTTCTGGCCTGATTCGCTGTCCAGTACAATGATAGCATCTTTGATGGCCATACCCTGTAAATCTGACCAGGCACCACTTCCGACGTAAAAGAGAGCCCCCACGAGGGTACCATCGGTTGCTTCCGGCGTAATGGCATTATAGCGGAAGGTGTTGAGGCTGATACTTTTGTTACCAACTTTGAGTGCAGCACCTTTGAATTGACGGACCGGGATGAGAAACTCATAGGTTTCCGGTTTGACTCCAAGGACTCTGAACTGGTCTCGTATAAAATCAGCGGCATTGCTGCAACCCTTGCTTCCCGTTGTTCTCTCTGCAGCACTGCTGATCTGGACAATCCGGTCACGCAGAGACAGGGCTGGTTCTGCATAAGCAGGTGCAGTTTCCAGCAGTAAAGAGAAGATGGTAATATACCCAATGAGAGAGAGAGTCTTAAGAGAGGGCATGGCAGTCAGCTACTCATTCCTCCAGTGTGGATTTCAAGTTCATCTCGGTCTTGAATTTTGTCTACCCGACCGTCCCGAATCCAGATCACCTGGTCGGAGACATTGAGCATCTTATAGTCATGGGTGGCGGAAATAACAGTCACTCCCTGGTCTTCACTCATCTGCTTGAGCAGGGATATGATTTCTTCTCCAGTCTTAAGGTCAAGATTTCCTGTTGGTTCATCTGCAAGAATAATTGAGGGGCTGTTGGCAAGTGCTCTGGCAACAGCAACCCGCTGCTGTTGGCCACCGGAGAGCTCGGCTGGTTTGTGGCCGTGTCTGCCCTCAAGGCCCACCTGGGCGAGCAACGTCATGCCACGGGAAATAGCGGCATCTCCGGGTACCCCCGCAAATGTCATGGGCAGGGTGACATTTTCAAGGGCTGTCATTACCGGGATCAGGTTAAATGTCTGAAAAATATATCCGATTTTCCGACAGCGCAGCCAGGCCAATTCATAGGCATCGAGTTGGGCAATATCTACTTCGTCGATAAAAACTTTCCCCTCAGTGGGTTTATCAAGGCCGCCAATCATGTTAAAAAGGGTGGATTTACCGGATCCGGACGGCCCCATGATGGAGACATATTTTCCGGTCTCTATCTCAAGATTGATTCCCTTAAGTACATTGACCACAATTTTTCCGAGGTCAAAATTCTTGGTGACATCGGTAACTCGGACGATCTGTTTTTTTGTCATCTCTTTCTTCATCTATTGTTCGACCCGCATGGCCTCCACAGGTTGCATTCGCGCAGCCATTATGGCGGGGTACAATACTCCGAGCAGGCTGAGTCCTATACCGGTTATTATGGCTAAGGCAGAAGATAAAAGGATATCATGCCACGGGAAGATTGGCAGAATATCTGTCCCAAAACGAAAAACCGCCCCCGAGCAGGCTGCAATTCCGCCCACAAAGGCCCCAGTGACAGATCCTGCCAATCCCAGCATGGAGGCTTCCAGTACAAAGATCCGCACGATAAATTTGTCCAGTGCCCCAAGGCATTTCATAGTGCCGATCTCCCGGAATCGCTCTGTTACTGACATGAGCTGGGCGTTGATGATTCCCACCACGCAGACTAAAAGTGAGAGGATAACTATCCAGCGCTGCTTCGGTGATGCCGCCAGGCTGATATTACCCGGCTGTATGTCAAATCCGGATTGGAGCAGGATGCGATGGAAAACAGGATTGCCTGAGGTGAGCATGGCATCCGCAATATCAATGGTGATCTGGCTGAAAGCAAGAAAGGAGACAGCCAGTATAAGAGTCATAGTGGTGATAAGAGAGCGAAAAAATCGTGCTCTGATCGACTTGTATGATATTATAAGTGACTGCTTCCATGGCAGTACTACTAATTGTCTCATTGTCCTTCTGTTTACCCGAATAGTGACATAAGAGGTGCTTGATACAGCAAGATTATTGTGAAAGAACAATCTATGTGGAGCATATCGTTTTTTTCTTCTTTTTGCCAATTTTTCCTAGGCGAGGTCGGTGAACTGAACAGGATGGAGGGAGGGGATGCAGGCTACTGTTTCCAACAGGGATCCCAAAAAAGTGACAGCTGCTTTGTTCATGCGCTGGTGGTGAATCATAACCCCTGCTGTACCGCGGCTGACACTCTGTTCAATTTCAAGAAGGAGTTTGGCGAATGCCAGTTGCGGGTTTTCATCGTTCCTGGTGTGCAGGTCAATGTTTACCTGATGGTCAGGGAGGCCGGCGGGTGTGACAGGGCGGGCTTTATTGCTTCGTGAGACTGCCGAAAACCCAAGTTTTCTGAGACCGTTGAGGGTGTCAATGCTGCAGCGGTTCCAAGGGGGAGTAAAGGACGGGTAAAAGATTTTTCCCATGATGTGTTCCAGGCGATTTTTTCCCTTTACAAGATCTGCTATCTGGAGGGCAGCGGGTCGATTTGGTCCGAACTCCTGCTTTTTGCCAGCAGGTTCATGGTTTTTGTGGCGCCAGCCATGCTGGTGCCAGCACCATTGCGAACTGCCAGGTCCGGTGAGCGATTGAAGTGTTTGAAAGCGGGAATCTGTAAGCCATGTGGGAACCACGGCAAGACAGAGGGGGAGTTGGTGGGTGTTGAAGAGGGTTGTCAGTTGGCTGAACTGTTTTCCTGGAACCCCAATATCGTCAGCGCGGAAGAAGATCACAGCCTCTCCATTCCCCTTGGCAAGGCCCTTTTTAATGGCTGTTCTCACCTGATGCGCACAGTCGTGTGGCAGGTGGTGATACAGAGCAGATGGTTTCATGCTGTTTTGCTCCAAAGGTGTGGATTACTGATTAGTCTGGCACTTTGTGGGGCGCCGTCCAGTTGAATACAATGCCTTCTTTTAGGAAACTTCAGCTGGTGAAGTATTTTTTCAGCCAGGGTTTCAGGATGGAGGTCTTCAGTGTTCAGCAAGGTGAAATCAGCAGTACCCGCAAATGCTGTGATGCGCATATGCTGCTCCCTGTTCTGGGAAAATGGATAGAGCAGGGCTGGAATACCTGCGGCAAGAAGATTCATGCAGGTGTTGTAACCGGCCATGGAGATGGACAGCTCAGCGGCATCAAGCCACTGGGGAAAGTTGAAACAGAAGTCATGTACTGTGACAGTACTGGCACTGAGCTGTTTTATCTCATCTGCGAGATTGGGGGTACTGTAGAGCCCTGTGAACAGATGGACGTGGATGTTTTTTTTCTGTTTCTGAAGCAGAACAGTTGCGGCGGCGGTGGCTTTGAGAAGTTCTTCGCCCACATTCCCTCCCCCGATGGAGGCCACAATTAAACTGTCATGCCGGGAGAGGCCAAGATCGTTGCGGATGTTGTTTTCTCCGCTTTCAGGAGTCGCTGGGGTGATAAAGCCGGTATAGTAATGCGGAACCGGGATACTGCTCATACGGGAAAAGGTTTTTTGCAGGGGGATGAACGATGGATCAGAATGGATAAGGAGTCCGTCAAAGCTGTGGCGTAACTGTTTTAACACCCGTGTTTCATATTCGTCCCTGTTTTTTTTCTCCACCAGGATATCACGCAGGCTGCAGAGTCTGAGGCATGGGGTGAGGGTTCCTGCTTCTATTCCTTTGAGGATGGGTTCGAGTTCAAAACGAAATGCCTTTCGGCCAAAGGGATAGAGCTCAACCAGAAAGACATCAGGCTGAAAGGAGGCAAAGAAGTTAAGCAGCAGGCGCTGCCGGGTTTGCGTTATTGTTTCAAGGTCTTTGTCTTCTTCACAGGGAAGGAGCTTTGAAAAATCTGCATCCATTTTCAGGCCAGGTAGCTGAAGGAAATGAACGGGGGATTGTTCAAAGTCAATATCCGGCCCTCCGAGTATCATGACGGTTTCATGATCTGTGGCCAGTGCCTTGCAAATTTCCAGGCTGCGATGGAAATGACCTATCCCGAGTACATGCTGACAGTAGCAGACTATCTTCATTCCTTTTTTCCTGTTGATGCCGGGAATATATTAAGAGGGCCCAGGGAGAGTTTGTTGTCTGTTGCAATAAGGAGGTGAAGCTGGCGTTTCTGAAGGAGTTTGTCTTCTTCGGGAAGAAAGGCTCTACCGGCCAGATGGTAGATGAGTGTCTTGATAACTCCCTCATGACAGACCATAAGTATCCGCTTGTTCCTGTGTTTTCTTGCCAGGCGTAAAACACGGGGCAGAACCCGCTGTAAAACTTCACGTCTGCTCTCCCCCCCGGGAGGACGAAAATCCCATCCTGCCCGTATCTGTTGTTCGAGGAGCCTTCCTCTCGTCTCCTGCAGGTGCGTAAATGTCATGCCCTCCCATTCGCCCCAATTCTGCTCTCTGAGGGCAGGTTCCCAGGTTACTGGAACCGATTTTATATACTGTTGCAGGATGACAACAGTTTCCTTGACCCGGCCCAGATCACTTGCCACAATCTGGTCAATTGAGAGCTCCGCCATAAAATGACCCCAGTCATGAACTTCCTGTTTTCCGGTAGTGGAGAGAGGGGAATTTTCACGACCCTGGATGCGTCCTTCTTCATTCCAGACAGTTTTCCCATGGCGCAGCAGGGCGATGAGGGTTGTGGTATTATGTTTTGCACTGATGAGACTTTGCATGATGGAGTAGAATTTTTTCAAATTCGAGGTAGTTTTTATGAAGATCGTGGTTGTTACGAATATGTTCTACTGCTGCTTTTGCCATTCTAGTACGTTGCTCACTGTCCTGCAGTAACTCTTTGACTGCAGCGCAAAATTGATCTGTATCAAATGGTGTGGTGAGAAATGCCGTTTTGTTTTGGGCAACAACTTCAGGGATACCACCGTTGTCAAAGGCAATCACAGGAAGTGCGCAGGACTGGGCCTCGAGAAAAACCATTCCCAGGGACTCTCTGATACCGGGAAAGACAAAGAGATCTCCGCCTGAATAAAAGCGGTGCATGTCTCTCCTCTCTATCTTTCCTGTGAAATAAACACGACCAGGCAGATGCTGTTCTGCAAGAGTCATCACCGTCTCCCGCTCACTACCATCTCCAGCAATAACCAGTTTAAAAGGGATTTTCTGGTGTGCCAGTTGGGCCAGAGTCTTTATCATCCAGCTCAATCCTTGAGTCTTCACATCAGGACGAAACATGGCAGCAGAGAGGATGACCGGTTCGTTACCCGCCTGCCATGTATGACGTACCTGCTCTCTTGACTCACTGTCAAAATAAAACATTTCAGGAAAAATACCCGGCTTGATGTGGCTCAGGTGGCTGGCTGGAATAATTCGTTCCAGGTTTTTGTAATCAAGTACTCTGTTACTGAAGATATGGTTGGCGCGCAGCAGGGCATGGCGGTTTAGATAAAAACCAGCTTTTCCCTTGAGACTGCGTCGTTGTTTTGTGGAATAAATTCCCTGGAAGATACAGTAGGGGATGTTGAACTTTCGGCTTAGCCCGGGGCCGAGGATGTCGGGTGCCTTGTAGTAGCTATGATAGGTGAGCCAGATATTTGGTCTGAAGCTTCGGACCAGTTTTGCAGCGTTGAAATATTCTTTTACAACTTCAGGAAACCGCCATGGCTTGAGGTGGAGCCATCGTGATCTGAGTCTGCTTGCTGTTAAAATTGTATGTCCGCGTGACTTGAGGAAATCATGGAGACCTGTTGCAATAATGAGGTCACCGGAGGGATTAGGGTGACCCAGGGGTTTGAAAGGCGCGTAAAGACAAATCCGCATCAGGCCGGAGCAGGGTTACGGTTTTTCTCCAGTTGCTTCTGGAAGATAGTACCCAGTGCCGCCACAAGTGTTCGGTTGTTGAAGTGTTTCCTGGTATGATTTATACCGCCCTGGATGATTTGTGCTCTGAGGGCACGGTTTGTCAGAATCTCTGTTATATTCATGGCCATTTCTTCAGGTCGTGACGGGGAAATGGTGATTCCGCTTTTATTATGAATAAGGATCTCCGGGACAGCAGAGACAGTGGTGGAGAGTGCTGGGACACCCATGGCCAGGCTTTCAACCAGCACATTTGGTATACCATCCCGGTCACCATTGGCTGCTATTTCACAGGCCAGTACAAAAAGGTCACTGGCTTCAAACTGCTTTAACACTTCGCTGTGGGTTTGAGTCCCCAGGCAGCTGCAGTGTTCCTGGAGGTCCAGATCTCTTATGAGCTGGAGGATCTTCTCCTTGTCATCACCATCGCCAATCAGGGTGTGGTGGAAATTGATGTCTTGATCTTTTAAGATCCGAAGTGCTTTGTAGAGTGTGGGCAGCCCTTTCTTTTCCGTCATTCTGGCAACAGTGAGCAGCTTGTAGGGGGGGAGGCATACTGTATGGTCTGTGGCGGGAGAGAAGAGTTTTAAGTCAATACCGTGATAGATGCAGTGAATGGGGGTGTCAAGGCCTCGGGCAATATTCTCAAGATACCTGCGATTGTAGTCTGTGCAGGTGACGACAAATTCTGACAGCCGAATTTTCTCACGAAGCTGTTCTGTATGTGAGGTATAGATGTCTTTTGCATGAGCTGTGAAGCTGAAGGTTTTACCGGAGAGGAGGGCTGCAAACATGGTCACTGAAGTGGGAGAGTGGGCAAAGTGACCATGGAGGTGGGTAATGGAATTATGTTTCAGGAGGTGCGAGTTGCAGAGATAGCCGGCCTGGAGGAGGTGCTTGAATGTAGCCAGGTTAGCGGTTCGTTTGTAACGTTTGTAGGCCAGTTTGAGTCCTCGTGTGAACAGAGCCGGTCGCTGCACGGCGAGGAAAATATTGGGCAGCAGCAGACGTGGAAAATCCAGTAATAATTCGGTGGGCAGGTAATCAACTTGTGCCTTGATCTGTTTGACAGAGTCGTGGCAGAAATCCTCCCTGGGGTGTCGCATGGGAAAGAGGTGCAGGTTTAACCCGAGCTGCTCGAGAAGTAATATCTCATTTGAAATAAAGGTTTCTGAAATCCGCGGATAACCTTTCAGTATGTAGGCTATGGTGGAATAGACACTGCTGTTTTTCATGAATTATCTCTGAAGTGGTCCACTCTTTCACGCATGGTGTCAAGTCCTGAAAGCTTGAAGTCTACCATCTTCTCTTTGTATTCATGACTTCTGGTCAGGATGGTCATGATTTTGTCTCGTAGCAACTGGGATGTGACATCACTCCAGGGAAGAAAGTCGATGAGTCCCTGTTCGGTGAGCTTCCTGGCACGGATCAACTGTTCTTTTCTGGGGGTCTCTCTGGGGATGATCAGAGCCGGGGTCTGTTGGCTGAGAATCTCGCAAAGGGTATTGTAGCCGCCCATGGATATAACAAGGTCGGCGGCCCCGATAAGTTGTTCCATGCGGGGATGAAAGGGCTGTGATTTTATGCCATAACGTTTGGCACGTTTTTTGATGTTTTCCCGGCTGGATTTAGGCATGAATGGTCCGGTGATCATCAAGGATTTGAAGGGGAGTGAGGTGGGGAAGAAATCATGCATGGACAGATAGTGGTCGAGCAGTTCACAGCCATCCCCACCTCCACCTGTGGTTACCAGGATGAAGATATCCTCCTCAAGGATACGGTATCGTTTTCGTATTTTGTTTCTGACGGATTGTGGCCAGTGTTTGCGAGGAATATAACCGGTGAAGCAGATTTTGGGTTTCAGGCTTGATGGGATCTTGTATTCTGTAATGGGATCATAAATCTCACGGTTTCCGTATATCCATATTTCATCGTAGAGCTCTGCGAGATAAGCATAGACATTTTTCTCGCTCCAGTCTTTGCAGACCACTGGGGAATCGTCAAGGACATCGCGAAGACCAAGGATGGTCTTGGTTTCAGGTAGAGATTTCCGGAGCCATTCCAGGGTAGGGAGAACTTCACGCTTTAATCCAAGGGGCTCTTTGTCAACAATGAAGAGGTTGGGTTTAAATGCAGTGGATGTCGCAAATATGATGTTTTTTCTGATGTTTAACGCCTGGCTGGGGTCTATTCTGATAGAAAGGGATTGGTATTCATCGTTGGTTTTTTTGATCATTCCTGGAATTCGGACAAAATCCACCTGTTCCGGCAAGACAAAACGACCGGCTAAGGGAGAGCCGGTGAGTATGAGGATGTTGACCTCTTTACCGGAGAGATGGCTGGCTATGGCTATGGAACGCCGAATGTGCCCAAGACCATAGGTGTCATGGGAGTACATGAGGATATTGTAGGTGGGTGCAAGGGGCATGTCAATATTGCTGCTCTGTCAGTACGGCATGATTAGGCATCAGAATTCACTGTCTTGCAGCTCATCCAGTTGCAGGTGTTCCTTCAGACAGAACCTGGGAGTTTTGAAGAAGGCGTCAAGTGCGGTGGGGGAGAGTTCTCTGCGATCGCCAATTTTTCTGGCGGGGACCCCTGCCCATATCTCGTAAGGGCCAGGGTTTCTTGTCAGTACTGAGCCTGCTCCCAGGACAAATCCATCGGGAAGGATGGATGCCTGGTAAAGGACAATTGCATTTTCATGGATCCATACATCTTTTCCAAGGTATTTATCCTGCCAGATAATCCCATGTTTTTCCTGGACAGCAAGCAGGGGCTCTCTGCCCTGGTGGCAATGGTCGTGGGTGTAAATTCTGGCCCTGGCTCCTATCATGCACCAGGGGCCTATGTGGATAGAGCCAGTATTGTCCAGAATGGAGAAACGGCTGATGACAATGTTGGTTTCGCTTCCGGCGGTTTGGAAAATTTCCGGTGCAAGTATGAGTTTTCCTTTATGGATGTTGGAGTGAGGCCTGCGGCGAGATTCCTTAAGGGAAGTCTCCAGTTCCTGTCTGGTCTGTGAAGAATGTCGGAATCGCACAAGTATATACTTCAGAAGCTATGGGAGAAGTGTGGATGATCTGAGAAGCAGACAGCACTCGGGAGCGATACTAGAAACTCATGGTCAGCTTATTAGTGACAATGGTAATATTATCAACATCTGTGTAGCTGTTACTTTCCTTGAAGAGCTCACCTGTGTCCATGTATCCAAAATGGACTTCATATGCAAAGTTATCAAGAAACCTGTAGGCAACTCCAAGATCAACTTCCCAACCGACCCGATCTGTATAGGCGATATTGCTCTCTTTCTGAGTGTCAGTCAGACCAAGGGAGCTGTGGAGGGTGATAGCGGATGTCGGGGCGAATGCCGCCTTAATTGCAAATCCCTGATAATTTGTACTGTTGATGGCTTCCAGTGAGTTCTCACTGTTAAGGACGGTGTTCATGGCCTCTGGGGAGATGTAAAGGCTATGGAAACTGATACTGTCTGAAGTGCGGTCAGGCCTGTTGAGAGCAGAATCTCCGTTCTTTATGGAATATGCCAGAAGTTTATATTCTCCCTGTTGCAAACTGTTGTCACTTGCAGACGCACTGGTGGCGAAGTAAAACAGGAGCAAAATAAACAATGTGGGGAAAGAATATCTCATAGTCGTTTGTTACTAAATATGTTTTTCGCGGTACAAAATATTTTACTATTACTTATTAATAGGTTTTTTTTTGGTATTAGTCAAGGGGAAATTCATTCAGGGAAGGCTTTTGTGAGGCGGTTTTGTCATGACTGCTTTCTGGTATTATCCTGTAAACTTTGCTGATTGCGATGATCGTGGAAGTGCAGTAGAATTGCTTTGTATTAAATGTGATAGACTCGGTATTATTCTAATATAGAGGAAAGTAATGATTGATTTCTTGGGTAGGTTTTTGGTGGTGTGGCTTCTGCTTGTTATGGTTCCGCTAACAGTGACTGATGTAGCAGCGGGGGAGGGAAAACAGATGGTGTTTTACCCGACAGACACAAAAGATGCTGGCGAATTTGGATACCTGCGTAACAGTGTGCGACTCATGCTCGTAAGTAGGCTGGCTCAGGTTGCCGGGCTGGATGCTGTTATGGAAGAGAATGTTGTTGCAAAGAGGGACTCATCTTCATATCGCATCGTAAGTTCCCTTCGTAAGGTAAACAGCGGGATTGAAATTTCTGCAGCTGTGTTTTCCCCGGGAAGTGATACGTCAGCACAGTTGCAGAGGGTTGCTGCAGAAAGCGCCGGCCTGGTTGCCGCCCTTGATGAACTGGTGGCTGAAATCGGGACCACTGTATTTGAGGTCAAAAGTATCAAGGAAATTGAAAGAAAACAGGTGGAAGAGGATGTGTCTGGTGCTGGTTTTACAACACCTCACCCGGACCGGGCCATAAAAGCCAACAGTGGTTTTGCCCTTTCCATCAGTCAGGATGAATTTGTTGCCCAGGCAGGGCTCGTTGTGAAGGCTACTGAACGATACAAAAGTGCAGTTATTCCAGCCCAGTCAAAAGGGATGACAGCTGCGGATATTGATGGGGATTCTAACGACGAAATAATTCTCTGTGCCAATACCACACTCTATATTTATCAGTTGCGGGATAAGAAGATTCTGGCACTGGATACCATCTCGTTGCCTGGTGGATTGAACGTTCATGCTGTGAACGCCGCAGATTTAGATGGGAACGGGATTATGGAGGTCTATATCAGCAGCACCAGAAATAAAGAACCACGTTCGTATGTCCTTGAGTGGACACCTGAAACTGGCGCGAAAATGCTTCATGAAAATGTTTATTTCTATCTGAGGCCCTTGGAAATTCCGGGGGAGGGTTTGGTTCTTGCCGGTCAGCGGAATGGAGTTGGTGGAGAAATGCAACCTGGTATCTACCGGCTGTCTGTTGATGCAGAGGGCAGGTATCGTGCAGGAGAAGCTGTTATTGTTCCGGAATCTGTTAATCTTTTCGACTTCGTTTTTGCTGATCTCAATGGGGATAAGATTCCGGAAACAGTGACCATAAATAGAAAGGAGCAGCTGTTGGTGTATACAGCGAATTCCGAATTGATCTACACCTCTCCATCGGGTTTCGGTGGCCGGGAACTTCTGGAAACTTATACAGCTCCGATTCGTCTGGTTGTGACAGATTTTGACAATGATGGGTATCAGGATATTCTTATTGTGGACAATGAGCTCTATTCTCCAAAGATGATGAGCAAGACCCGGCTCTACAGAAATGGCCAGGTACGTGGCCTGGTATGGGGTGAAGGTGGTTTTGTGGAGATGTGGCATACAAATCTTTTTCCCTGCTCCATCGTCGATTTTCAGTTCTATTCCAAGGTCGGTGCAGACGGGAACCTTGAAGGACGATTGTTTATTGTTGAGCCTGAAAAGGGCGATATCATTGAAGGTTTTCTCTTTGGGTCCGGTGGCAGTCGCCTCTCAGTGTACGGGATGAGTTTTGTTGTCGGCGCTAGCCGGGCAATGGAGTAGAGAAGGGACGGTATAAATTTTTTGACTTTCTGTGAAAAAAACTTGACAGGGGCTTGTGCTGCAGATATTATTCAATCAATTATTCGGTGGATATGGTTGTTTGTCGCTGTTGACAGGCAGCTAAATGACGTTTCCTCTTAGAGGATACGAAAATTTAAGGAGATAATAGAGATGAAGAAAGTAATTTGCGTTGCTGCAGCTTTTATGATGGTTGCTGGTGTTGCAACTGTTGCTTCTGCTGCCGTGGATCTGAGTGGTGATGCTCGTGCCCGTATCCGTTATAACGATTCGGGTATTGGTGACAGCGTCAACAAATGGGATTCTCGTGTACGTGTGAAAGTGAATGCAACCACAGAGGGTGGTGGTTATGTTAAGGCCCGTGTTCGTTTCCTTGACGGTACCTGGGGAACCGGTGGAGATTATACCGCAAGTGCAAAAGGTGATTACAATGTGTGGTCCGATTATGCATTCCTTGGTTTCAAGGTAGGAAACGTTGATATCGCTGGTGGTAAGATGCCCATCGCTTTTTCTCCCTGGTTCCTTGATGATGAGCGCGCAGATCGTTTTCGTGTACTCTATAAGCAGGGGGGGCTTGCATTGGCCTTTACCTATGATAAAAAAATCTATGAGTACAACCAATTATACCAGACAGTTACCTGGGATGCTGTAGATTCTGATGGCAATCTAGTGGTTCTTGAAACTAATGCAACCTATGACACCACCTATGAGGGTGATAAAGATGTCTGGGGTGTAACTTACAGGCAGAAATTCAGTGATGCCTTCAACGCCAATGTGCGTGTAGTATATGTTGCAGATAATTCAGTTACTCCTGACAATAGTGGTTTAAAAGGATCCGTTAATCTCGGAATGAACTTTGGCGGAAACAACATCATCCTTGAGCAGTCCTATAAGGAGGGTGATACTGTAGCTGTTGGGGCTGATGACCAGTATGGTGGTTATGCCGAGTGGAATACAACCTTCGGTTCTGTTACTCCCACAGTTCGTGTTGGTTACACCATGGACGGTTTTAGTGCTGACGAGACCTTTGGTTGGTTAATGATTGGTGGCGATGTGCCCACCACCAACATCGCTCGTTTAGGTATGGGCGGAGACACCATCTTTGTTGGTGGCAGCTCCAAGTTCCAGGCTACCGAGAAACTGAGCTTTACCGGTAACCTTGTATTCATGGATATCGATGATGACGGGACTGCAGCGTATGGCGAGAATCCAATCGAGGTTTCTGGTCAGGCTAAATACAAGGTTGGTGCGGGTGTTTCCCTTATTGCCAGAGCTGGTTACCTTGCAAGTGATAGTGATGTCAGAGATGACGCCTTCTCAGCATATGGACAGATGGAAGTAAGCTTCTAAGTAATACTGTTAATAGTCAGTAATGTTCTAAAAACGGGTTCTGGTTTCCAGAATCCGTTTTTTTTTGCTTTGTTTTTATAATCCTTTCTTTCCCCATATCTTACTTTTGTCCCTGCCGCCAACACATAATCGCTGGATAGTCTTTTTTGTAGTTGCCCTCGGAGTATTTCTGTCCACTATGGACAGCTCAATGATTAATGTTGCTCTTCCTTCCATCATGCGCAGCTTTGGTACCGATCTGCCGCAAACTGAGTGGGTGGTTCAGATGTACCTGCTCACGATCACTGCATCTCTGCTTTTCTGGGGAAGGGTTGCAGATCGAATTGGGCTCGGATTGGTGTATCTCCTGGGGATGTTGATTTTTTCAATTGGATCTGTTGCTTGCTATTTTTCTGCCACTCTCATGCATCTAATTTTTTTTCGATTTACACAGGCAATCGGGGCTTCCATGATGATGGCTACAGGTCCTGCCATTATTAAAATGGTGTTTCCCGTTGATCAGTTGGGGAAAGCACTTGGACTTATTGGAATTGCTACCTCAATAGGGTTGATGAGCGGTCCTGTTATCTCAGGTATTTTGATTCATCATTATTCCTGGCGTGAGATATTCCTTGTTACAGTACCGGTTAGCCTTGCAGGAACACTTGTATGTGGATTGTTCCTAAAACCTTTGAGAGTGAAACGAGTTTTGCGGAATTCGGTTCCGTTTGACTGGAAGGGACTACTGTGCTGGACAGGTTTTATTACCATGGTAGTGTTGCTCTCAACAAATCACAAACTACAGATGGATATAGTTGTATTCATGGAATTGTTGGCCTTAATTCTGTTTCTAGGGCTTCTTGTCAAGGTGGAACTCAATCAGGATTATCCATTGTTTCCCTTGGCTCTTTTCAGGAACAAATCCTATAGCATAGCAATGTTTTGTGCTGCTCTGTCATTTAGTGTTCTTTTTGTTGTTCTTATCCTCATGCCCTTTTATCTCGACTATGTTGTAGGTTTGTCAACTGAGAATATTGGTTTTGTGATGATGGCTGTTCCCATTTCCGTCTTCATAGTGTCGCCTTTATCTGGACACCTTTATGATCGGATTGGGGCAAGGTTCTTGACCACGGCTGGGCTTGGTATTTCGGCGCTATCGTTAATCCTGCTCTGTTTTTTGTCGTCAGAGAGTGGTGCAATGGATGTTGCCTGGCGTTTGACGCTGTTGGGGTTCGGTCAGGCGCTGTTTCTGTCACCAAACAGTGCCACTGTGTTGAAGAATGTCTCCAGGGAACATACCGGAGTCAGTTCAGGTATGCTTGCAACTTCCAGGAATCTTGGAATGCTTCTGGGGGTGTCTCTTGCAGGGCTGTTGTTTGCTGCGATTTTCTCACAGGTAAGCGGCGGGGTGGATTTGAAAGAGTATAGTACTTATCAGGTAGAAAACTTCATGTTTGCCTTGCAGGTAACATTCATTATTACATCCGTGCTGTCAGGCTTTGGAGCATTACTGTCAGCTATGAGAGTTGAGTCTTCGCCCACCTAGTGTTTTGTGCCTTACTCCATAATTACTGCAATAAAAAAACAGGTAAGGTATAATAAGAATGCTGGTTCACCAGCGGGCAAGAATATAGCATCTTGCTCGAAACTAAAACGCAGTCACAATGCTGCAAAAAAAGGAAAACCAGCCGTGAAAAGCATAACAATTGGAATGGATCTTGGCGATAAAAATCATGTTGTATGTGTGTTAAATGATGAAGGTGACGTTATCACCGAAACCACTGTTAAGAACGACAGGGAATCATGAAATATTTTTATCAGTAAATACAAAAAAGCGACAGTCGCTATCGAGGCAAGCACACACTCGCCCTGGATCAGCAGACTGTTGGCAGCATCAGGCTGTGCAGTTCTGGTAGGAAAACCACGAAAGTAACGAGTTATTTGGGATAGTGACGTTAAAACAGACAAAAGAGATGCAAGGATGTTGGCTCAAATAGCTCTTTTCGATCCCAAACTCCTCTATCCTACTACGCACTGTGGAAAACAAGCTCAAATTGATCTGGAGATTTTACAGGCACGAGATAATCTTGTGAAGAACAGAACGAACCTCGTCAATCTCATGTACGTGGGAGTGTTAAGGCACGAGGAGAGCGTCTTTTATCTTTTAGTACAAAAAGTTTTCGTAAAAAAGTGATTGAGACCATGCCTGATTTTCTCAAAGAAACGTTGATACCAGTCGTCAGGTTGGCAGTTTCCTTGGATTGACCACCCCGGCGTGATCAATCTGGAGAAATTGATAAACAACTCCGAATAACCAAAGCTGGCAATCCATTTTTACGGAGATTATTAGTAGGTGCTGGACAATATATCTTAGGCCCATTTGGCGGAGATTATGATTTGAGACGTTTTGGACTCCGTCTCCCAGTCAGTGGAGGGAAAAACGCAAAACGGAGGGCGGTGGTTGCAGTAGCCAGAAAATTATCGGTATTGCTTCATCGCCTTTGGAAACACGGTGAAATTTATGAACCTCTCCATGGTAGGGGTGGGGGCAAATTAGCAAAAGCTGCATAACATAGTGGGAGAGACCCTCAAGACAACGTCCCGTCCGGAAGGATGCGTTGCTTCGCTGGATCTGTCATAAGCCGCCAATGACACATAAAGAGATCGAAGGTAAGGTTGCAGCTTCCACGATGGACTATACAATGCATCGAGCTTATGGCTAAGCTCGTAAAAGAATATGGATGGAATCGTGACGTTTGGGATTACAGACAAAAGTCATTTGCCACGTCGAACTATTGGTTGACAAGCCTTCTCATGGAAGCGAGGTATGAGACTCCAAGAAACCATAAGAGCTTTTTAAAATCAGAAAATTATAGCTTACACCAAGGCACGTATTTGCACTCGTTAGTCATTATCCATTAATTCCGTTGGTTTTTACGGATCTTTTATGTCGATTCTCTGTAGTTTGTGGGGAGTCCAATTGTTGCCGTCATTCCACCACTTTCGCTCTGTTTCAAAGAAAAAAATCCCTGATGTTCATCCACAATTTTTTTAACTAAGGTGAGGCCCATTCCTGTTCCATACGTTTTTGTAGTATAAAAGGGGTCAGATACCCGGTTAAGGTTGGCCGAGGGTATGCCGTTTCCTGTGTCTTCGATAGTTGTGATAATGTACGACGCATCTTCGGAGCAGTTTATGGTCAAAATGCCACCTGTTATCATTGCCTCGATGGCATTTCTGATAAGGTGGAGAAGCATCTGGCGGATGAGTTTTTGATCTATGAACAGCTCGGGGTCTGGTTCCGGGAGATTAAGCTGGTAAAAGATAGACTGTTTTTTCATG
>JAJRQL010000112.1 GCA_024280265.1 Deltaproteobacteria bacterium | reverse complement strand
GTCCTGAGCCCAGAGTATCACTGTTGCTGAATAAGAATAACTAGTGCCTGTTCGGGAATGGCCCTTTTTTCTGACTCTTCCCTGCTTTAAAAATTTTGCCCTCGGAATATCAGATATATGCTTGCGGTAAAATTTCTTCTGCGCCTCGATTTAGAAGAAAAGTCTCATTTCTGGACGGACACTAACTAACCAATGAAATGATCTGACAGACTATGAAAAATGTATTTCTGCTTACCCTGATGCTACTGAGTTTTAATGGCGGCCTGGTCCAGGCTGAAGAGTATAAGTTATCCATGCTGCCCCGTTATTTTCCAGAGAAACTTAACAGGATGATCCAGCCACTGGCTGCCTATCTCAGCAGTGAAACCGGCCTGAAAATTGAGCCGATTTTAACTGATAATTTTGCTATTTATGAGGCGGAGGTTTTGAAAGGTAAAATAGCTATCGGTTTTGAAAATCCGCTGGTATATGCCAAGGTTGCCGAGAACCATAAGGTCCTTGCCATTGCTGTTAAGGGTGAAGGTGGAGATAAGTTCAGAGGTATTGTGATTTCCAGGCCGGATTCAGGTATAACAAAGCCGGCCCACCTGAAAGGAAAAAAAGTAATGATCGTCAGCAAATCCTCGGCTGGTGGTTTTCTTTCCCAGAGCCTGTCTCTCAAAAAAACGGACTTGATGTGTATCGGGACTGTGAACTTGTGGAGGCTGCAGCGAACAGGCAGGAAAATGTGATCATTTCAGTGAGTATTGGTGACGTTGATGCCGGGTTTATCCGTGAATCTGCCCTGCATATGGCAGACGAGTACATCATGCCGGGGACGGTGAAAACTGTTGCGGAAACGGATTGGCTTCCGAACTGGGCGCTATCTGTGAGCAGGGATATGCCTGAAAAACAACAAGAGGCAATCCAGACGGCTGTTTTGAAATTGACCCGTGATTCCAGTGTACTGCAGGCCATGGGGCTTACAGCTTTTGTTGCCGCTACTGATGATGATTACGAAATTATGCGTGAATTCATAGAGTAAGCGTCTGGGTATTTGTTCAAGTAGAGGCAGCATATTGAGAAAGAGCGGACTTGATCCTTCTCCTGAGGATGAAGAAGTCTGTGATCTTACTTGGTCTCTATGGTACCGTGCGTTGTCACTGAGTATCGACTCGATTTGTACATGATTCATCAGGACTTCAATAATGCTTATACCAAAAGAGAAACCATACTTGGCAGGACTAAATAGTTATTACCTGTATATTGACAAGTTTATTGAACATCTTCAGGGGGAAATCGGGTCGGGATGTCTGTATTGTCAGGCGTCAGACCAGGAACTGCTGGTTTATTTTGATGAACGGGAAATAGTACGCGGGGTAACACAGAATAATGGTGAGCATGCTGAGGTCTCACAGAGTCTTGAACCTGTTATTCAACGCCTGTCCCAGAAAAATTTCATAGTCACCATTTATTACCTTGAAGCCAGCGCAATCTTTTTCTGGGGACAGATGCCGCCTTTTAAGCGTGCTAAATCCAAATTCAGCTCAATAGATGTCAGCCTGACGAATCTTACGCATCGTTTTGAGAAAAAGAAATTCTCCGGTTTTATTGATGTGAACGTCCCGGGTCATGATACCGGTGCAATTCTATTTTTTCATCAGGGTGAGCGCAAAGTAGGATCCTACTCCTGGGGTAACGGGGGAGGGAGTCCTTCTCTGGAAGACTACAATTGTCTTCTTGATATGCTGCAGAGCAATGTCGCGATCTTCTCCGTAGGGCAGTTTACTCCTGAAACTGTTACCGGCGTTTCTTCCAACACCAGTAGTGAACAGCTCCATTTGTCGAGTCTCACGCTTGCCATAAAAGAATTTATGGAGATCTTTCTTCAGATAGTTCGTAAGAATACCAAGGTTGACCCTCTGATTGAGTTGAAACAAAAGTTCCTTGACCATATTGATGAATATTCCGTACTGGATCCGTTCAGGAATCTCTATGAGCTCAAGTATGATGGGACAATAACGTTTGCAGACAATGTACCCAAAGAGAAAATTGCGGCAGGAATTGTTGACTGTGTCTGGAAAGTTATAGAAGACAAGGGACTGGTAGAAAAATTCAGGACGGCCATAAAAAACTGGGGCTATAAAACAGCCCTTGAAGATCGCGGTATTGATGTTGATCGATAAGAAATACAATTGATGGTCCCGATGCTGCAGTTCACACTTCCCCAATATCCCATGTACGATAGCACCTTCCATGAAAGAAGCGCTTTAGCTGGATGACAACAATCTGACTTAAGGATCAGGAACTTATCTGGTTTTTCAAGGCACCCTTTACTGTTCATTAAAACAGAGGCTGACTCCTGGGTCTTTTTTCTGGTATCGTCCTAATATCCTACAGTGACTGTGCCTGTTTTGAACTGAATAACTGGGATAACAACATCCCGGTCAGCATTAGGCCACAGCCGATGAGGCCGCGTGTCGGGATAAGTTCATTCAGAAAGAAGTAGCCGCCAATGACTGCAAAGACGGACTCAAGGCTGAGAATTATCGAAGCGTGGGCTGGATGAGCTTTTTGCTGGGCCACAATTTGTAATGTGTAGGCGATACCCACCGAAAATATTCCCGTGTAGAGTATGGGTTGCGTGGCATCCTGGATACCGGCAATAGTGATTGTTTCTATCTCGACAGCGGCCAGCAGACTGAATATTGCACAAAAAACGAACTGGTACAGGGAGAGCAGCAGGGCATCAAATTTTCTGCTCAACCACGAGATCAACAGTACGTGCATGGCCCAGAACAGTGCACTGATCAGGACCAGCAGGTCACCTCTGGAGATTGAAAATTCTGTGGTGACACAGAGCAGATACATTCCGGCAACGGCCAGTAGGGCACCAAACCAGGTCGGGAGTGTGGTCTTTTGTCTCCAGAAAAGCCCGAGAATTGGAACCAGGATAACATAGAGACCTGTGATGAAGCCTGCTTTACCGGCGCTGGTTGAGACTATTCCGAACTGCTGGAAGGATGAGCCGAGAAAAAGGACAATGCCAAGGCCGAGCGCACCGGCAAGCATTGGCAATGACAGCATTTCAGTGCGGGTAACGGTCTTGCGACGTCGTCTCAGGAGGAGGACAACCGGCAGCAGTGACAGGCTGCCGATGGCAAAGCGTAAGCCGTTGAAGGTGAATGGGGAAATGTGCTCCATTCCCTGACGCTGGGCAACGAACGCAAATCCCCAGATCATGGCTGTGATAAGAAGCAGCAGGTTGGCCCGCCAGTTATTTGTTGTCTGCATCTGTTTTTTGGGGCATTATCCCTCAGGTATTTTTCAGCTGTGATTAACTGTATTGGTGAATGATATAAGTTCTTCTGATATCAGACGGTTCTGAGGGTTTCAGTCTATACACATTCCTCTCAGTATTAGCGATGAAAATATGGCGCGAAAATGGTGTTTGACAGCGGAATCCCCCTTTGCATGGCGTATAAAAACTGGTATTGTCCACTTTGTTTCACTCGCTCTACTTATTCATCGTCTGGCCAATTTATAATACAGTATGAAAACTTTGTGGCGTATTCCTGATTTTCTGGATCTCGAATACTTCTTTATCCAGGATAACATTCTGGCAGAAGAAGAAGGTGTTACTGTGCTGAAGGAGCGAGACCGGAAATTGTACCTTGATGCGATTGCTCCCACTCTGGATAAAACTGTAGAACATGATCGTGAATGGCTCATCTATCGATGGCTGCAGGAACGCCGAAGTATTGAAAACGCAAGCAGTGGCGGTCAGGCTCTGCTTCCAGGGAGAATGTGGTATGAGATTTATGGCCTCTTCTGGTCTCTGTTCTCTTTTCTTGCCATGGCCTCAGGTGCTGGCCTTGCCTGGTCGTTTCTGAGCTATTCTGGGAAACAACCTGTCAATGTATCGCTGTTTTTTCTTGTCTTTGTGGGCTTGCAAGTCTGCTTTCTCATGGCCCTGCTGTTACTCTGGGTGTATCGCAGGATACGTGGTTTTGGTCTGCGTTCATCTCTTCTGCTCTCACTCGTGAACAGGGGACTGAGTGGGGTGCTTTTTAAGGTGCGAAAGTATGGCCTGGACAGTATGGCCAGTACAAAACGGGTCCAGTTTGCGGAGGCTCTTGCTGCTGTGCGTATCCGTGGTAGCGGTTATGGGGACCTTTTTTACTGGCCGCTGTTTCTACTCTTTCAGCTCTTCGGTATTGCCTTCAATTTTGGAGTGCTGGGGGTGCTTCTTGTCAAAGTGGCCAGCTCGGACCTGGCCTTTGGCTGGCAGTCAACCATTCAGCTCTCCTCTGTTTTTGTCGCAGATCTTGTGCGTTGGGTTTCCCTGCCATGGTCCTGGGTTCTTGGGCCAGGATCTTACCCCGATCCGGAGCAGGTCGCAGGAAGCAGAATGATCCTGAAAGATGGTTTCTATCACTTGGTGAACTCTGATCTTGTCTCCTGGTGGCCGTTTCTTTGCCTGGCCATCTGCTGTTACTGTCTTCTCCCGCGTATATTCCTCTTTGTCGCAGGAACTATGGGGCGTAAAAGATCCCTAGCGCGGATAACTTTTCGCAGACCCGATCACAATCAGCTGTTGCATCGTTTGCTCTCACCCCGTCTTGAGACAACAAAAAAAGAGGACGCAAAACAGGAAGACGTCCGGTCTGCAACCATGCCTGTCGGTTTGAAACAGGCAGAAAGCAATGGGGGAGTTCCGGATGTTTCAGAAAGTGTATCTCATCCGGGTGATGCGGTGAATGGGGCTCTGGTGGCACTTATTCCCGATGAGCTCTTTACGGACTGCGATCCTGCTGAACTTGGATCATATTGCCAAAAGGCCTGCGGGTACCTGGTCAGTGGTACCATGAGGGTGGATGGCGGCTATGCTGAGAATGGAGAATTTACCGCCCGTCTCCAGGAGCTGCTGCTAAAGCATAACTGCGCAGCACTGCTTCTGCTGCAGGAGGCGTGGCAACCGCCAATCAATGAGCTTTTACGTTTTCTCAAGACTCTTCGTGACTGCTGTGACAAAGAAATGACCATAATCGTAGGCCTGGTTGGTAAGCCTACCTCTGAGACACTGTTCACCAGGGCCACAGATACAGATCTGTCTATCTGGCGTCAGAAGACTGTAACTCTGGAGGATCCCTGCCTGCAGGTACTTCTTTTGGTGGAGATATGAAAATGGCCGAGCATATTCCTGAATTTGCAGTTGTTGGCCATCCCAATGAAGGAAAATCTTCGGTGCTGTCCACGTTAGCTGAGGACGATTCGGTACGTATCAGTCCCATGCCTGGCGAAACTAGGGAGTGTCAAACCTTTCCAGTGCGTGTAGATGGCAGGGAGATTATCCGCTTTACGGATACTCCCGGATTCCAGAATCCGCAGAAGAGCCTGCAGTGGATGCAGGGGTATCAGGGGGATGATGGTGATCTGATAGCAGATTTCATTGCTGCCCACAAGGATGAATCCGATTTTAAGGATGACTGCAGACTGTTGATGCCCCTGTTACGTGGGGCTGGAATTATCTTTGTCGTTGACGGCTCAAGGCCTCTGCGCAATATGGATAAGGCGGAAATGGAGATTTTACGTCTTACCGGATGTCCGCGGATGGCCATTATCAACTGTAAAGATACAGAAACAGCCTGGCTTGGAAGGTGGCAGTCTGAATTCAGAAAACATTTTAATTCTATTCGACTCTTTAACTCCTGCAAGGCGACGTATGGCGAACGCATTGAACTGCTCGAGAGTCTCAAGGGGATAGACCAGGGGCTGCAGCCTGTGCTTGATAAGGTGGTAAAAGCCTTTAAAGAGGACTGGAAACAGCGTAATGCCCAGGTGGTGGAGTTGCTCCTTGACCTTATTGCAGAGGGGCTCGGTTATACCCGTTCGCTACCGCTTAAAACCGGAGAAGATGAAAAGCAAGTCAAACAAAAACTCCATAAACAGTATGAACATTTTCTTCGCAGGCGTGAGGAGCGATGTCAAAAGGAGATACGAGCTCTCTATAAGCACAATATCTTTAACCTGGAACTTCCGTCTCATCCCATTCTCCAGGAGGATCTGTTTGCAGAAAAAACATGGGAATTTCTGGGGTTGAGCACTTCTCAGCTTGTAATGGCGGGAGCATTGAGCGGTGCTGCCATCGGTGCAGGTATTGATGTGGCGGCTGCCGGCTTGTCTTTTGGGGTGTTTTCAACCATTGGCGGTTTCATGGGTGCTGCTGGAACTGCGCTGAAAGGGAAAGATTTTCTGTCAGGTACACGTCTGCTAGGGGTGCGGCTTGATACTCAACAGGTGACAGTGGGGCCGGTGAAAAATATCCAGCTCCTCTTTGTTTTGCTCGACAGGCAGTTTCTGTTCTACAGCCATGTCGTCAACTGGGCCCACGGACGAAGAGACTATGGAAGTCTGGTCGACGGAGACGAAACCCTTCCGGCAAAGCTTGGCTATACTGCAGAGTGGAGCAGGCAGGATCGCCGGATATGCAGTCGTTTCTTTGAGGCGCTGCAAAGAGAGAGGAATTCGGAGTTACTGCTAGAGCTTCGTGCAGAAGTTGCAGCTTTGATTCAACGCACATTACAGAAAATTTCCCTTGAAAAGACCAAGATGTAGCCTGTTGCGGTCAGTATCTTACTCCATAAAAACCGTAATAAAAAAACAGATAAGCGAGGTAGGAGACTCTGAGAAACCGTGAGATCTTTTTGAAATCATAAGTGTAGAGTTTCCTGCTATTCCTGCTATTCCTGCTTATTACTGAAGATCACTGGCATCGAAGTAACCATTACTTTTAACCATCGGTGTTTGCATTCGCATAACTGCCGTGGCTGTCAACGGAATAACCGGTCGCTGCCCCTGGTCGAGGCAGACAGGGTCATTGTCCCATTTTCCTGAAGAGCTCGTTGATTTCTTGCGACAGATAAAGGTGTTGAATATCAGTTTGTTCACGAAGGGGACATACAGGGGATACCAGTAAGTAACACGGAGGTGGAGCAGGTTCGCATCCTGTAATGATACCTGAGCTTTTCCCTGTTTTTTTGATGAACGGTATCTGAGGTTGTCGTTTGGCATGGTGTCGTCTGGCGAAAAGACGTGAAGTGTCTTTTCGGAGGGGCCCAGACGCTCAATCCTGATCAGTTTGCTGGGTGAATCAAATTCTCTGTATATTTCATCACGTGCCATTTGGAAGGCTTCGACCTGGTCTTGGGCAGTGCTGTCCGGATCTCGCTTATCCCGGAGGGCTGAGTTTGACTCGAAATAGCTGTAAAGGGGTGCCAGACCTCTGGCAAAGCCCTCTTTTACCTCAACAAATTTTCCCTGTCCCAGTGTTCCGGCACGAACTGCTTCGAAGGCTGCATAGTTGAGGCTTATTTTGGCGTGATAGATGAGTGCAAATTGAATGCTGCCAAAGATCAGCAGGATCATGGCGGGCAGGATTATCAAAAATTCAGCCATGCTCTGACCTGCTTCTGATCTGGGCATGATCAGAAAAAAGATACTGGCATTTCGTCTAGTTGTTTTTTTTGTGGTCATCTTCAGTTTCCAGCAGATTGAATAAGCCTTGCCGCATACTCCCACCCTTTTTTCCTATGGGGCTGTTATCATCTGAATATTGCTGCATATCAACAAATGTTTTCAATGCTGTTTTAGCCTGGATCAGTCCCATGTTATACCATGCTTTTTCATTGCCAGGGACACGTAGCAGTGCGTTCTGGTATGCATTAATAGCAAGCTGTGGTCTTGCGGATCTGGCGTATGAATTCCCAAGGCGGAACCAGAGCTCGCCATCTTCTGGTGCTTTGGATACCAGTAATTCAAACTTTCTGACGGCTCTGTCATAATCTCTGTTTTGATATGCTTCATATGCCTGTTCCCGAACAAGCAGGAGGTTGCTATGTGCTGCGCAGCCAGCAAAGAGTGGCAGAAACAGGAGGGTGATTTGGAAAACATATTTCAGAATGGTCATGATAGTGCCACCCATTGAAGCAGATCGTTTTTTTTCAGACCTGAGATCTGGATTTGTCCATCCGGTAATTCCAGAACTGATGAGGCACCACGACACATACTGAAACGGTAGGGCATTATGCTTCCTCTCATACTGATAATTCGACTGTTTTGATCCAGGAAGATGATATCCAGGGGGATTTTCATAAAAAAAGTATGAATAGAGTTACATGGGGTGATGAGCATGCCATGGCCTTCCTCAAGAACTGTACAGCCCAGTAACCCACGGCTCCGGTCAATAAAAGTTTCGGTTTTTCTGATAAACCGGAGGGACTTTCCCAAGGGAGGGTTAATGAGAATCTGACCGGTAATCAAAAATATCCTCCCTGAATAAATTTAATGGCAATGGGGAAAGCCAGAACTATAAAAGTTGTTGGAAAAATGAAGATGACCAGGGGACCGATAAGTTTCACCGGCGCTTCCATTGCTTTTTTTTCAGCTCTCTGGAAACGTTCGTCGCGGCGTTGTTCTGCTTGAATCCGGAGTACGGCTGCCATGCTTGAACCCATTTTTTCCGCCTGCACCACAGCATTGACAAAGCTTGTAACCTCATGGATGTCAAGGCGCCTGGCCATTCGCTGCAGGGCTTTGGTACGCGGGACGCCGGAACGGATGTCTCGAAGGACCACCCCGAACTCAATTGCCAGTGGGCCGGAAGGCCCTTTCTGTCTTGCCTGCTCGATTGCTCCTGAAAAATTGAGACCTGCTTCAACGGCCATGGTAATAAAGTCAAGGAATGCGGGGAGAGAGCGGAGGGTCTCTTCAACCTGCTTTTTCCTGATGTCTCGAATCCATATGTCTGGATAAAAAAACCCAAGGGCTGGCAGGACAATAAAAAGAAGAGGATTCCATTCTCCAATAAAGGAGATTGCAAGATACCCAAAAAGAAGGACTGTGAATGCGGCGATGATTCTGAGAGCTGTGAACTCTTCAGCTATCATCATGTACCCGAGCCCATTTCGTTTTAGACGTTCGTCAACCTTTTTCATATAGGAAAATGGAATCAGGCTGCATCCGTAATAGGCAACAATGCGAACCAGCGGCCAGATGAAATCCAGAAGCGGTGGAAGTGAATCCATATATTCACGATCCTCCTGGGGAACCAGTTTACTCAGTTGCAGAACTGCCAGAAAAGAACAGAAAAGTGACAGGGAGACGCTCATTCCTACTATCAGATTGTAAAAATTGTCAGTTATCATACATTAATCGTGGTGATCTTTTTTATAAAGAGATAGCCCATTATCTGCATACAGAGCACTGTTAACAGTACCATCCAACCAATTTTAGTTGTGAACATCTGACCCATGGCTACGGGTTCAAGTTTCATCAAACAGACAATAAGGAACAGTGGAAGGGAACTCATAACTATCCCCTGAAGTTTTCCCTGGGAGGTAAGGCTTTCTATCTTTCCTTCCATGGTGAGCTTTTTTCTTAATGTTTCGGCCAGTAATTCCAGTGTTTGGGCAAGGTCTCCACCAACTTCAGTGGATATACGTACCGCAGAAAGTGAAATTGCAAGATCCTCAAGGGGCATTCTGTGTTCGAGGTTTTTAAACGCAGTCTCTCTGTCCAGGCCAAGTTTACGCTCACGGACATAGAGGCCGAATTCCTGTGAAAGTGGTGGCTCGCTTTCTTTGATCAGATTATCCAGGGCAATGGGAAGACTGGAACCGGATCTGATCGAGCCGGCAATCATGATCAGGGCATCCGGTAGCTGTTTCTCAAACTTTTTCTGCCGCTTCCTGATCATGGTGGTCAGAATTACATATGGAGAGAAAAGAATACAGAAAAACAGAAGAATACCGATGGAGATATCGCCGGAAAGGATTATTGTGATGATCGGAAACACTATAAGGGCTGCGATATAATAATAGAAATAGTTGCTGATATTGACGAACAGAAAGAGTTCGGAAAATTTGTCAGTTGCGATTTCTTCGACTGTGTTTCTGTAGAAGGTCATTTTTTCGTACATCTTCATGAAGAACAACCAGGCAAAAATCCCAGCGGAAGCTGCAGCCAGACAGGAAATAAGAATGTTTATAATCATAGTATGTCGTGGTTAGGCGAATATTTTCATATCCACAGTTACGCCTTGTTGCTGCAGTACCTCATAAAATTCCGGTATGCGTCCCGTGGCCTTAAATTCTCCGGTTACATTGCCATCCTGATCAATTCCGTGTTGTTTATACACAAAAATATTCTGCATCTGAACTACTCCGGTTTCCATACCGGTGATCTCGGTGATATGAGTTATTTTTCGTGTACCATCCGAGAATCGAGATTGCTGAACAATGACATGAACGGCAGAGGCGATCTGTTCCCTGATTGCTCTCTCAGGAAGCTCCATACCGGCCATCATCACCATTACTTCAAGCCGGGATACCAGGTCTCTGGGGCTGTTAGCATGTACTGTTGTCAGAGATCCGTCATGGCCGGTATTCATGGCCTGGAGCATGTCAAGGGTTTCTCCTCCCCGACACTCCCCCACAACGATACGGTCAGGACGCATGCGGAGACAGTTTTTTACCAGATCCCGTATGGTAATGGATCCTTTTCCTTCCATATTGGGAGGACGGGCTTCCAGAGAAACAACATGGGGCTGATTCAGTTTTAACTCAGCGGAATCTTCCACCGTAATTATTCGTTCGTCCCGAGGAATAAAATCCGATAAAACGTTGAGGAATGTGGTCTTACCACTTCCCGTACCTCCTGAAATAATAATGTTTTTTCTGTAGTGAACTGCTTTTTCCAGAAAAAGGGCCATTTCATGGGAAATTGAGTCAAATGAAACAAAGTCCTCAATGTTAAGTTTGTTTTTCGCAAATTTCCGGATGGTCAGGCAGGGACCTTTTATGGCCAGTGGGGGGACAATTGCATTGATTCTGGAACCGTCTTTCAACCTTCCGTCAACCATCGGAGAACTTTCGTCAATACGTCTTCCCAGTGGGGAAATAATACGTTCAATGACTGAGAGTACTGCATTGTCACTACTGAAAGTGACATCCGATTTGTGTAATTTACCACGGCTTTCGTAGAAAATGGTATCGTAGTTGTTGACCATTATTTCGGTTATTGAATCATTGGCCAGAAAGTCTTCAAGGGGTCCAAGTCCAATGGCTTCATCCAGAATTTCTTTGGCCAGCTTTTCTCGGTTGAGTTCAGCGGGAAGGATTTTGTCCAGTTTGGTAATTATTGTCTGGATAAGGGATTTTACCGTTGTGGTTAGCTCTTCGTCGTTCATAGACTGAACATCGGTACGGCGAAGATCCATAGCACCCAGTAGTTCTTTGTGGATTCGTTCGTGCCATACAAAGCGATGGGCTGTGTTATCCGGTGCAGAGACTGGTGCGTCTGAGTCCTGTTTTACCCCGAATGTTTTTTTCAGGGTGTTGTCTGGCGTGATCTGCACATCGTCTGCTTTACCCTGTCCAGCAGGAGGTTCGGTGGTGATCTGGCTCTCGTTGGGGGGTGGTTTGGCAGTATCCTGTTCAGATTTTATGGACAGTCGGTAGGTGCCTATGCTTACAATGTCTTGGGAGGAAAGAGGGCCATATGTCGTTGTGTCTTCTCCGTTAACCTGGGTGCCAATACCCGATGAGGTGTCGGTGATATAAACACCGTTTTGTTTTTCGGTCAGTTCTGCATGGACCCCGGCAATGCGCCAACCGCTGAGCTGAATCAGGTTTTTTCCAGAACGGCCAATACCACAACTGTCCTTTGTGCAACACAGGGTTGCTGTTTTGTTACCTTTATCGTCGTGAATTATGATGTTAAACATTTTGTTAATTGTTGCTCATGGAGTTATGTCAATTAGTCGACGAGTTGGTGTTTTTTTACAATTTTATCGAACTGGTCCTGGATTCTTTCCGCTTCCACCAGTTTTCTGATATTCAGCTTAGAGGATGCGTCATAAATGTAGGGGGTTACAAAAATAACGAGCTCTGTTCGCTGGTTTTGAAAATCCTGGGAACGGAACAGGGGGCCGAGAATGGGAATGTCACCAAGCCATTTAACCTTGTTGTAATTGTCATGGGCTGTACTTTGAACCAGCCCTGCCATAACAAGGGTTTCACCCTCCCGCAGGCTGACATCAGTTGAGGTGTTTCTTGTGAAGATTCCCGGGTAGCCACTGTAACTTGTTCCGTGATCAATGTTGCTGATTTCTGTTTCAATATGGGCCAGGATATTATTGTTGTCATCAGCAACTGGTTCAACATTGAGAATGATACCATATTTTTTGTATTGAATATTGACCTGTCCGGATACCGAAGTGGTGGCAAGGGGGTATTCACCTCCGGCATGGAATTTTGCCTTTCCACCGGAGCGGGTGCTCAACTGTGGCTCGGCCAGAATGACGCCATCCCCGTTTTGCAAAGAGAGATTGATAACAGAGGTGATACCTGTGGCTATGCCAAAGTAGCCCCTTGTCGAGCTCAGGCTCTCACCACCAGGCTTTGTTAATACCTTAGACGTGTCGGCAGCATTCAAGACTGTACCGCCATCAGCAGATGTCTCCAGTCCAAATTGCAGTGAAGGGCCAACGATCCCTAAGTTTCCCCATTCGATCCCAAGATTCTGAGTAATACTTTTACTGAGTTCCATGATTTTGACATTCATGTAAATCATTTTTCCTGCTACGGCATCGTGGACTCGGGTCAGGTTTAAAATCGTATTATATCGGTCCTTTACAATGTCAATGAGTGGAGAAAACTCCGGGCTGATTTCACCGGAGAGAACTGTCTGGCCACCAACTTCTTTAATGGTCATACCAGGGATATCTTGCAGTAAAAGGGAGATTTCAGCTTTGGTGTCTCTTGCTGTAACCAGATCGAGAACGTCCTGGTAGCGTTTCAGGATACGATCAAATTGAGCTTTGTCTTTTTTGGGTACCTTACCTCTGACAACAGTCAGTTCACCAATACGAGCCACGTTGGTCTCAGTAAATCCTTTGAGCAGGGAGACGAGTTCTTCGTAATCATCAAGAACCTTCTTGTTGCTTACAATGATGTCGAAATCTTTTTCTTTCCCGTTTTTCAGCCAGATATGCATGGTGGTGGCACCGGCAGAATCAGCAAGCAACACTAACTGCCCCTGGGGGAGGATGGAGTTTGAAGCAATTTTCGGGTTTCCTATGGCCACCCGTTCAATGGTGTCGGTCGGGAGCACCCGAACCTCTCCAAGAAACATATTGATGGTTTCTCGAGCCATGCTTTCAAGGGGGCTGATGAGTAGGATGAGCAGAATTGGAAAGATCAGAGCTGGAAACGTTGACTGCCTTGTGAATAATTGAAAAACCCTGGCTGCGGTCATTGTGTTTGTCCGTATAAAAGAAATTTTATTGGGTATAGCTGGTTTCATATGGTTATTTATTCTTGATTTGATGGCTACCATCATCAATCTGTACTTTAAAAGTTGGAGCTGGCCCGTTGCTGCTGCCACCAATGATGTATTCGACTTCGTAGGGGATAAGAGTGCCTGGAGTCTGCTGAGTTCCCTTACTGATGTAATCTTTGAATGTGGGGGAGTATTTGCCGGTAACTCCTTTCAGGATCACTCCCTTTGCTGCTGCGGCTCTGGTAATTGCATTTTGGGCAATAATATCCCGGGCAGTGAGGAGGGAGCTGTCTTTATTCCTCAGCTTGCCATCTTTATCCACATATGCACCATTCAAAATGGTTCCGTCTTTTGTTCGTATGGTTCCGTCTTTGCCTACGGTTACAAGATCTTCGGCGGTGTACGTTTTACCATTTGTGTCGCTCACAGTGCCATCACTGTTTGCTGTAAATCCTTTTGTCGCAGCAAGTATGTCGGCAGCGTTCAGCTCTTTCCCTGTGGCATTGTACAGATTCCCGTCTTTGCCCATATGTACTCCCCTCAGGATTTTGCCGTTTTTGCTGCGGACGATTCCATCTGATCCCACTGTGACAAGGTCGATGGCCTTGATAATTTTGCCGTCAGCAGTTCGCAGATTCCCGTCTTTGTCCATCTTTGCAGTGGCAAGGGGGGACTCGTTAATGCGTACCTTACCATCCTTTCCCACGCTTATTTGACCAGCCGTTACAATGCGGCCGTCTTTGGTGCGTACCCGACCATCTTTTCCTACAGTGAGACCTGAAAGAATATGTCCATCCGGAGCGAGAACATTACCATTTTGGTTCACCAGAAAACCGCCCTTTACCTTTGTATAGCCGTTACTAGTGAGGACATTACCGTTTTTATCAACCAGGGTACCGTTTTTTCCGGGTTTCAGGCTTGCTGTGTCGATGAGTTTACCGTTTTTATCACGAATGCGCCCATCTGCACCGACGAACAGGTTGCGGCCAGAGAGAATTGTCCCGTTTTTAGTGACCAGTAGGCCATTTTTGTCGAGATGGAGGTCAGGGTCAGTGATGATCACACCGTTCCGTGTGACCAGCTGCCCTTCTTTGTTCAAGTGAATGCCACTTGTACTTCTGTTGTGCTGTTTGCTGACCGCTGCTTCAAGCATCTCGCCGGAATGGGCAATCAGGTCGGCAAGGGTTACTTTGCTGAAGAGTATTCCCCCAGTGTCATTTGCATTTCGGAGAGTGGTTATGAGTTCTCCCCTGGATTGTGCAATGGCAATCAATGCAGCCTCTTTTGGGGTTACTTCCAGGGTGAGAGTATTGTATGCGCGATGACGGTTGTCGGAATTGAGATATTTAAATTCATCTTTATTTGCTTTTGCGGAAATTTTATCCGTGGCCAGCACCAGTACATCTTCGAGAACAGGTATGATGGCCTCACGGAAACCTGAGACCCCGGTACCTGCTGTCTTGGGTAATGCCATTTTGGTATAGAGGTCGATGACGTTTCCAGGCTTGACCATGCCGGAAATTGAATTTATTTCATCTACCTGGATGGTGATAGCTCGATGTCCCTCCTGTATGGTTCCTGAAAAATCTTCGGGGATTTTCAAGTCGATGGCACTACGGCTCAGCATTCTACCGCTTTTCAGGGGTTTTATAAGGACCGCTCCCTTGATCGAGTCAAACTCAGCTGGAGTGAGAATATCACTGTTGACATAGGTGCGGGGAACCTGGCGACTGGACACCGTGGAGCCGTTTATGGTACTCCCAACGGGTAGATCTTTGCTGGCTACAATGACATGGATCATCTCTTTTGGAGGGGGAGTGAGACGTGTCTCGAGTTTTTTCTCAAGAAATTTCAGGTAAAGCATGGTGCCGAGGCCGGCAAGGAGTGCGAAAATCACTGCTGCTGTGAAAAGCCTCCAGGTTTTTTTTCTGATTTGGTCCTGTTCTGATTGTGCCATAGTCTGAGGTCAGTTTTTGTTGAGTATTGAGAGTACTGTTTCTGAGTGCCTGTCGTTGTTTTGGCTACAGCAGGTTCTTCAAATCCTGCACCAGATCCTTAAATCCTTTTATGACTGTATCGAATGTGGAAGGAAGGTCGCCAGATTGAATTGTTTCGGGAAGAGGGTGGTCTTTGATGTAATCCGCGACATCTTCCAGTTCATGTAAAGCTTTCTGGATTTTGGCTGCATCCTGTTTGACAGCATCGTCAAAGGCTTTGCTGGGAGGATCTGATATGGAGATGCCAAAGGCATAGCTTTCATATTTATCGTGTATGGTGTGGCTCATCATGTTGTAAACACTGTCCTGTGAGGAGGAGACCAGAAACAGTGTTACCATTGCGGTACAGATAACCAGATACTCAACAGTAGATTGCCCCCTCTGGTCGCGCAATAGCTTCATTGGTGTGTTCTGAATAAGTGGTGTTTTTTTCATGCTTATATTTGCTCGGTTATATTCATAACGATCTGGGTTGTGTTGCCAGTAGGATTTATGACCAGGTGGGCATCTTTACTGTTTTTTTTGAATGTCAGGACAAATGTGTTTTCACTTTGTGTGTCCATTACTTTCGTCCAGCCTCTGCTGCTGTAATAGTTTCGATAAAAGCTGCCGTTGCTTTCTGCAGAATAGCTGTTGATGAGCATCAGCGTTCGCGCCAGTGTGCCGGAATCACTGCTGCTGCTGTCGCTCATGACAGTGCTGCCACTCATCTGTGGCACTGCAGGTTTCTTTTTCGGTTTTTTCTTCGCAGCTTTGAGATCTGCTATGGCAAGGTAGCCTGTGATGGCCCAGGGGTTTTTCGATCGTACCTGAACTGTGTAAAGGTATCTGCCGTCAAATTTTGAGATGATTTGCCAGGGGGCTGCCTGGGTCTCTTTGTAAATCTGGCTCTCGGAAAGTTTATCCTGCCAGTTATTTCTATAAAAGACAAGAAGTTCTGGGATGCTGTTGTCTGACTCAAAGTACTGCACCTGCGAAGGGAGTCCATTTATGATCATTTCATCTGCAATTTGAGTTGTCGTCAGCCAGTCGGGAACCGGGAATTTCGCCGGACCCGCATGGGCGACGTCTGAGGCTGTCATAGCCATAAAGAGCAGCCAGAAGATGAAAATCCGGTAGTATCTTCTTCTGAAGTCAGGAGCGCTATTCATAATAATCCAGAGAATATTTTTCCTGCACTTCCGCAGAAGATTCCTCAAGGAATTCAAGGGGAATGAGGTCATCGAAACTTTCTGTATTGCTGGCCGGCGGCCCTGTTAAACCAAAGTCGGGCATGTTGGGTAGTTTGATACTGATCAGCGGAATATCATTCAATCCTGTGTTTATCCCGCTGATAATCGTGTTTATAGCCTGTGAAAGGGGGTTCAGGAACGCTGTGAAAACCAGTCCCCTGGTCTCAGTGTTGGCATTCAGGGTACTGCCGGAATTCCAGGAATCTGTCAGAACAGAGGCTTTGCTGTGTATTGTAAGCGGCGTTGTGTCGTTCTCCTGTGGGCCTGTGCCAAGAGAATTGTGAGGTAGTATATCATCAAGCGGACGAACTTTGACTGTGACTTCGGAACGAACGTAGTTTTTTCTGTATTCCGGCTCAAGTACATCGAACTTCCCGTCAACATGCTCAATTTTCAAGATTTCATCAAATACCCAGGCAACGACATTCATCCCATCCACCAGAAAATTGAGAACATCTGGAGAGTTTCCTTTAAATTTTGTTGGGGTTTCATTGACACTTATGGAACTGACTGCTGTGCTGGGATCTGTAAAAAGGGAGTCGCTTTTGTGGTCCACCCATAACGGGTTAGGGGTGAAGGGACTGTCCGGGTTGGTATAGGCGGGGCTGGTGGGATCACTGAAAAAATAGTGTTCTGCTCTGGCCTGGGTGATTTGAAATTTTCTTTGTCCGGCACTTTGGTTGCTCTTTATGGCGACCCTCTTGTCTTGTCCCGGGATATTCCACGCCGTATATTCCCATGCTTCAAAGCGTGCTCTGTTGATTGCGGCATGTCGGATATCTATGTATTTTCCGAGGATGGGGATGAGAAGAAAGAGGGGAATGAGGACAAAGACTGCGGCAATAATAAATTCTGTCGCAGCCTGCCCCTGTTGGTTAAGAACCGTATTGTTTTTGGGTGCAAAAAACATTTAAAAGCTCTTTAAGAGTTTGTTGAGGTCTGTTGACAGGGCCTCAAGGTCTTTCTTTAATTCCTGCAGCCCGGGGACTTCCCCTGAATCATGGTTGGCAAGCCAAATGGTTTCGTGCTGTATGGCCATGGCAAGGAAACGGTCCAGGTCGCTGGTTTTCGAGAGTCTGGCTTGCCAGAACGGGCCGAAGACATTGGGTCTTTCCGTCTTGTTGTCTTGGCGCAGGAAATAGGAGAGGTCAGTGGGGCGACTATAATAGACCTCAGATTTGGCAATGGCCCCAATTTCGGTGATCTTTGGCTCTTTTTTGAGAATGTTGAGGTTTCCGCTGAACTTCGGACCTGACTTGTGGACATCTGTGACATTCCTGACCACCCCAACCAGGTAGTAGGGTGAAACAAAGGGCAGTTTGTAATTGGAAGATTCTGGTTTTGTACTTCCCATGCCACGGTACGGGGCCAGACCTGAGTACGTATCAATAATGTTTTCTTCCATTTTAAAAGAGGCCTGTTCCCAGGAGAGCCAGTTTTTTTCCTTGAGCCTGTAGCCGTAGGAACCAGGGATGGGATCATTTTTTCGAAGACCTTCAGTCATGTCGCTGACAGTAAGTATGGCATTTCCTGCGGCCTGATACCCGCCACCCCCCGTGGGTACATCAAGGCCAATATCAATGCTGCCTCCAAAGTCTTTAATCGGGTCGGTAACCCAGTATCCTGCTGAAATATCTACGACAAAAATTGAAGTATCCACTGCAGACCAAAGATAGTTGTCTTCTTTGAATCGTAATTCCGAGGTACCCTGACTGTCCACCCCGGTTTTGAATTCGAGCCAGAAATCAACGGAGGCCAGTTCGACATCAATGTCAAAATCAATTTTAAGATCCAGGCATACATGCCAGTCCCTGGTGTAGGGAGTGAACTTTTTGCTGCATGGTTCATCTTCAGCAGCTGCGCCGCTGCTGAAGATGTCACGTGTTTCCCTGATGGTTGCAGCCATCCTCCGCATCCCGGAATTTGTGCCGTTTTTACCGGTTTTGTGAATTGTGGTGTAGCCCTTCCAGAAGGAGGGGATGTGGCCTGCCATGGCCAGAATACCAAGGTCTGAGAGGTGAGCGCCGGATCTGTTCTGATCAAATATTTCCGTTATGGGGAAGGGATCTGTGCCCGGTACATTATCTTCAATGGTTTTAAAAAGAGTGGTGGTTACCATGAAAATCGTGGCCCCGTGATAGCCCATCTGGCTGTAACTGTAAGCTTCGTTGACAACTGAGAGGACACGAATCAGTGGAGAGGCAACTTTGGCCAGGACTTTTTCCATGGCTGCACCCGTATCATTGAGTACTATACCGATGGCTTCGATGGGTGCCAGAAAGGGGTCGATGGCCAGTGCGATAGCGTTGCCCACAATAGGGATGGCATTGAGAATGGTCTCAATGGCAGCCACAAAGTCTTCAAAATTGCTGCCAACGGTCTTTACTTCATCCACCAGTGAGAGGAGACCTATCAGTTGGCCGATACCCACCTCGTTGGCCACCATGGCCCGGTTAGTATAGGCACAGAAGTTGAGAGAACGTGCTTCGAGAGTTGAAGCACTGAATGCTGCAGCATCAGCAGCATTCTGAAGCTGCATCTTTTCACTGGTGATGCGACCGGACTGGTAGAGAAAAATGCTGCAGACCAGAATAACACCTGTAAACGCCAGTACAAAGAGTGACGCCTGCCCCTTCTGGTTCGTGCATTTCATTCGTCTAGCCGGCTCCGGGTCGGTTGGGGTGAAGTAAGGAATCACCTTTCCTTTGTAACAGGAGTCTGGGTGTTACACGGTGCTTCCTAGGTATATGGATTTTGCATGTGTGGCAACCATCGTGTGTTTTAGTTCTGGTTGCGATCCACGTACGTTTTCATGTCTGCGTCCTGATCAGCAGCAGTGTCAGCTTCTTTGGCGGCAGCATTGGCTTTTGTTGAACCTTCTGCGGGGGGAGCTCCAGCCAATGTTTCACTCATGTCAGCGGCAGAACCACGGAGTGTTTTCCCAAAATATGAAAAAGCAGCAATCCCGGCTAAAGCAACTACGGCAACAATAATAATGTACTCTGTCATTCCCTGGCCTGACTGGTTTCGAAAGATTCTCATATGGTGTTCCTCCTGTAGTAATTGAGTTGCGACGCATCTTCAGTAATACACCTGAGCTGCATCATCTGGTATCAATAAATCAATGTGACTGGTGGTATCCCGTAAAAAAACCATCATGGATTCAACATTATCTGTGACAATGCTATCATATTACATTTTAAAATTCAAAAAAAACCACCAGAAAAGAGATTCTGTGTTGTCATAACAAGGGTGAAGGGGGCGGCTGCCTGGGGATACTTGTCTGGATAGAGAAATTCTCCTGTCCGATGAGTTTGTAATATAAATCAAACCAAATCTTAACAAAGGCTGGATAAAGAGAAGCAGATAATGATTTCAGTGTTTGCGGGAAATAATTTGGAGAGGGATGTCTATGTTTGAACCAGGACTAGGAACGTATGGCATGAGTGAGAGGGGGAGCATGAATAGTTCAGATTCAATGCTTCGTTCATTGTTTGACGCTATTGTGCGTAAAAGGGATCTGGTCGTGCATTTCCAGCCCATTGTCTGCCTGACAAGTCAATCCATTTACGGTTATGAGGGGTTGATTCGCGGGCCAGCCGACACCCTCTTTCATTCGCCGGCAATGCTGTTTGGTGCCGCAACCAGGTTTGGTTGTCTGGCTCAACTGGATTATTTGTGCAGGGAGCTGGTTGTCGTTCAGTTTGCGAGGCTTAACCTGTCAGGTCGGCTTTTTGTTAATGTGTCGCCCGTAAGTATCCTACATGAAAATTTTCGGGAAGGGAAAACCATGGAGTGGGTCAAGAAATGCGGTATTAACACCAGTCGGGTGGTTATTGAGTTGACTGAAACCCACCCTGTTGATGATATGCCTTTGATGCAGAAAGCCCTTTCTTACTATCGGGATATGGGCTTCCGGGTGGCCCTTGACGATCTCGGTACAGGGTACTCCGGCCTCAAACTCTGGTCGGAGATCAAGCCTGATTTTGTGAAAGTGGATCGTCATTTTATTCAGGGAGTTGATGAGAGCAGGATTAAACAGCAGTTTCTTGGGAATATCATTGCCACTGCGACTGCCATGGGTTGTAAGATCATAACTGAAGGTGTTGAGACAGAGGGGGAGTATGCCACTTTGAGGAAACTGGGTGTTGGGCTTGTCCAGGGATATTATTTCAGTCGTCCAAAGCTGGTTCCTCCCAGTGAAATACCAGGTACCCTTTTTAGAAGCGATGTGCGGTCCGATGAAGAGTCAGACTCTCCATCGGTGAATATCCTGCTGCGTCCTGCGATTTCCATAGATGCTGCGACAAAGGTACTCACTGTTGGAGAAATGTTTACTGAAACTCCGGATGTGGAATCCATGGTTGTTGTTCATGATGGTGAAGTTCTCGGGATGGTATTGAAAAAGGAATTTATGAATATGTATGCCAGCCTGTACGGGAAAGAGCTGTATGGTAAGGAACCTGTCTTGAAATTTATGAATCGCAATGTGCTGCAGGTTGAAAGAAGTCTCTCCCTTGAAGAAGTGAGTTATCGCCTGACCACATCTCTTGACCTTTATACCGGGGAATTTATTCTGCTCGACGGCTGCGAACTGGCAGGCAAGGCGCGGCTGGTGGATCTTCTGTACGCCATAACCAGGCTGAAAGTTAACAGGGCAAGACATGCCAACCCCTTGACGTTGTTACCGGGTAATGTCCCTATCCATAAACAGCTCCAGAAACTTTTTAGACAGCGAAATCCTGTAACTATCTGTTATTTTGATCTGGACAACTTCAAACCATTTAACGATCTTTTTGGATTCAGCACGGGGGATGAGGTGATTATGCTGGTTGCGGATCTCTTGAAAAACACCATTGATGTGAAGAAAAACTTTGTGGGACACATTGGTGGTGATGATTTTGTGGTGGTCTTCAAAGAGGACAGGTGGCAGGAGAAGGTTCATGATATTCTGCAGCAGTTTGATGCCAGGATAAGTGATTATTACAATGGCCGAATGGTGGATGAGAAGCTTATAATCACTGATCGACAGGGGAAATTCTGCAGTTATGATCGAATGGGATTGTCGGTGGGTGCTGTAGTCATTAAGGATCCTGAAGGGCTGGAGCATATAGATCTTTCTGAGGAGGCAGCCATCGCTAAACATCATGCCAAATGCAGGCAGGGCAGTTTTCTGTATACCCATCAGCCACTCCCTGAAAAACAGATAGCAGAGTGACTTGTGGGGCCGGAATAGGCAGGTTGGGTGGGGGGATGATCCCTTTCGAAGATGATTGTCGGACAGATTGGAATTGCAGGTGTTTATTTCTTTCCTGTGCGGACTTCGCAGAGATAATCCAGCATTGCCTGATCCAGCTCCTGGTCGAACTGAATGGCAAATCCGGAAAGTGCCTCGGAGTTGACATCGATGGCCCGGATTACTCGACCGGTTCCTGCAGTCAGCACCAGACCATACGCATCTAACAGTTCGTAGCCGATTTTTTCCCCAACGGCGGGAACGTTGAGGCTGAACACAAAAGCTCCACCTTTGCTCACATCTTTGACAAAGACGTTGTGTCTCGAGTCTGATTTCTCTGTGGAGATCTGCAGTTCGCCGCAGGCTGCTTTTCTTGGATGCTTTCGTTTTTCTTCTGACATGTTTCCCTCTGTTGAGTGTGCATGACTAGTGACCATTTGTAAGTGGAGGGTATCACAGTTGGGTAGCAAAGTTCAAGTCATTGTTGTGGCTTGGAGCGATATGAGAAATGTTATTAGTTTTGGGCAGGATACTTAATTGCGTTACACTTCATCTTCTTTGTGGCGCAGTCCAGGGGGTCCAGGTCGAATTTGTCAGCCAGCATGGTGAGATAGATCATTACATCTCCAACTTCCTGGGCGATATGTTCTCTGGTGGCCGCGTCTACTTCCATGCTCTCCTGCTGAGTCTTCCACTGAAAAATTTCAGTGAGTTCCGCAACCTCAACACTGAGGGCCATGGCAATGTTTTTAGGGCTGTGGAAGGGTTCCCAGTCTCGGGCTGCCACGAAGGTTTGTAGGCTTCTTTTTAATTTTTCCATGGAATTTGGTGTTTCTATTGGTATTTCTTGCCAGACTCTGGTAGTTGTTTTTTTTGTTTTATTTGACATAATGTACTATCGATGCGCTAAATCGCAATGGACTTTTCCTCTTACTCCGTTAGGAATCAGATGAAAAATATATATCGTGTAGTAATAGCTAGTGTCCTGGCTGTTACGCTGTATGCTTCCTCCTGTATTGCAGTGCAGGCCCCTGCCGCAACAGAAACAGATGAAACCAGGAATATGCTTATTGGCTACATGCTCAGCAAGCAGTTGCCAGTGATGCACTTCAGTGACAAGGTCATGGATGATGAACTGGCCTTTGCAGCCTTTGATCTCTACCTCAAACAGCTTGATTTTCAAAAACGTTTTCTGCTCCAGGAAGATGTGGATAAACTTTCTGTATACGCTCCTGGCATAGATAATAATATGTTGAAAGGTGAAATTGTTCTCCCTGACGTAGGTTATCATATTCTGGCCAAACGTATGAAGCAGGTGGAGGACATGACTGCGGAAATTTTGGACGCCGGCTTTGATTACAACCGTGATGAGAGTTATGAGACGGATCCTGACAAGCTGAAGTATGCCACAAGCCTTGATGACTTGCGTTCGCGCTGGAGAAAGACTCTCAAAGGGCAGGTTATCTCTCGTTACCTTGACTTGCAGGAGGAACAGGAAAAGAGCCTTGAAAAAGATCCTGAAGCAAAAAATGAGTTGAAGAGTGATGAGGAGTTGTGGGCTGAGGCTGAAAAGAAGGTGGCCAAGCGCACCAGGAACTTTTTCATACGTATGCATCAGGAAACCAGGCAGGATCATTATGATAGGTTTTTTAATGCAGTTGCCCGGGCCTTTGATCCTCACACAAACTATATGGCTCCCGCTGGGAAGGAAAATTTTGATATTCATATGCGTGGCAGCCTTGAAGGTATAGGTGCCCTCCTGAGGGAAGAGGATGGATATATAAAAGTAGTGAACATTATTCCAGGATCAGCTTCTGCCCGTCAGGGGCGTTTACAAGCTGAGGATATTATTTTGGAAGTGGGACAGGGAGCAAAGGAGCCGGTTGAGATTACCGATATGCGTCTTCGGGATGCGGTACGTCTCATCCGTGGCCCCAAAGGATCGGAGGTTCGTCTTACGATACGCAAACCTGATGGCACCAAGGAAACCATACCCATACAGCGTGATGTCGTCCAGATCGAGGAGACTTTGTTAAATCCGCATTGATGGAGAGTCCGAGGGGAGAGAAGGTCGGGTATGTGATGATACCGAGTTTTTATCGGGATTTTGAGAAAACCCGGACTGGAAGCAATGCAAGAAATTCCACAGATGATACCAGGATCGCAATTCAAGAGTTGAAAAAGCAGGGAATAAAGGGCCTGATTATAGATCTTCGCAATAACGGCGGTGGATCTCTGATGGATGCCGTTCATACCACTGGCCTGTTTATTCCGGAAGGTCCTGTAGTTCAGGTGAAAGACAGCTATGGTAACAAGCGCATCTTGAGTGATGATGATTCTTCTGTTACCTGGGATGGGCCTCTGCTGGTTCTGGTGAATCAGGTTTCAGCCTCGGCGTCTGAGATTCTTGCGGCAGCTCTGCAGGATTATGGCCGGGCAGTTATTGTAGGAGGTGCTCATACTCATGGTAAGGGTACTGTGCAGACAATCCTTGATATGAATGATAATCTTCCCCTGCTGCACCTGAAGAAATATGAAGATCTTGGGGCCTTGAAAGTGACCATCCAGAAGTTTTATCGTGTGAACGGTGGCTCCACTCAGTATAAGGGTGTGGAGCCGGATATTGTCCTGCCAAGCCTCTTTCAGCATCTGAAATCCGGGGAGCAATACCTTGATAATTCACTTCCCTGGGATCAGGTGGATCCGGTGCCCTACAAACACTACACGCCAGCCGCAGTTGACCTGAAGGTGTTGAAGGAACGTTCTGTCAAGAGGGTTCAGCATGATGAAGGCCTGCAGGTAATCGCCGATGAGGCGAAAAAGGCTGCAGAACGTGCTGAGAAGACTACCATGTCACTCAGCTTCACAGATATGCAGGCCAAGCGTGACGAGGCTGAGGTGGCTCGGAATAAAATAGGTGCTCATTACCTGAAGTACCGTGAAGAACAGAGTGTGGAGAATGGGGAAGACCCAGGATCTTTGGCGGAGGAAGAGAAGGACCATAACAAATGGAAAGAGGAAATAAAAGAAGATCCGTATATTAATGAGGCTCTTCATATTATGGATGATATGTAAGGATATCGGTTTTCTGGTAAGGGCTGCATTTAAAAAAATCATTGATTAACAGGCCAAAAAATGCTAGATCTCGAGTCTTGTGAATGGCTGTTCATTCAACCAGTGGATTTATAAAATAAAAATGGAGATTCGATGGATCTTGCTGAAGCGTTTCGTAATTACGAGGATAAAGTAGTGGATCAGTGGGTTGACTACACCTTGTCCAGCTATAAGTCGTCCACATTTTTCAAAAAAGGGCCAGACAAGTTTTCCAATCCGGTGGGTGGAAATACCCGTGAAGCGTTGGGTAAACTTTTTAAGCTGCTCACAAGGGGTGCCGACCCCAAGGAATTTGTGGGGCCGCTTGATCAGATTATGCGTATTCGCTCCATTCAGGAGTTCTCCGCCTCAGAGGCAGTTGCCCCTATTCATGCCGTCAAACATATTACTCGTGAAATCTTAGCCAAAGATTCAGAGCGCAAACAGTTCATCGCAGATCTGTATGATTTTGAGTTTGCTGTTGATATGGCTGTTCTTGCTGCCTTCGACCTGTATATGCAGTGTCGTGAGCAGCTCTATAAGGTCAGAATAAAAGAAATTAAGACCGGTACCATTATTCTTACAGACAGCAAGTGTCCTTCCAACTTGTTGAATAAAGATAAAGGTGATCCTGTTCAGATCCAGGTGTAGTGTGTTGCACAGTGGAAAGTAACAAGGCATCAAAGAGTTATTAACAGGGTTCTGCTTCGGGACAGGGGAAATTACCGGATGGAACTCTACACAGTTCAATTTGAAGCGAGGTTAGAAGAAATGAAGTATGCCTTCTCATTCCTGGCAGTCTTAGCGCTTGTACTGATTGCGTGGCTGGGATCCATGATACCGGGTATGCAGTACCTGTTTGGTGTTGCAATTCCATATCTTGCGATCCTGATCTTCTTGGGTGGCTTTGTTTACAAAGTTGTGGAATGGGCTAAATCGCCTGTGCCATTTTCCATTCCAACCACTTGTGGTCAGGGGAAATCTTTGGATTTTATCAAACAAGATAAGCTTGACTGTCCCACCAAGACATCAGAAGTTGTGGCCAGGATGTTCCTGGAAATTGTTGCCTTCAGGTCCTTGTTTCGGAATACTAAATCCGAGCTTCACGAGGGACCTAAAATCACTTACGAGTCATCGAGATGGTTATGGATAGCAGCTTTGCTGTTCCACTATTCCTTTCTGGTGATTATCATCCGGCATATGCGCCTCTTCCTGAATCCAGTGCCAGAGTGGCTGCGATTTCTGGACTTTCTGGACGCGGGGGCCATGCTTCAGGTGGGGGCACCACTGCTTTACGCATCAGACCTGACAATCCTTGCCGGTATACTGTTTCTTTTTGGCCGTCGCCTGGTGAGCCGCAATGTGCGTTATATTTCACTTGCAAACGACTACTTCCCATTATTCCTGATCTTTGCCATTGTAACAACGGGAATGCTTATGCGGTATTTCCTGCATACTGATATCGTAGTCGTAAAACAACTGCTTGTGGGGCTGGTTACTTTCTCACCGGTCATCAATGCTGAAATTGGTTCTATTTTCTATATCCATGTTTTCCTGGTTTCTGCCCTGCTTATTTATTTCCCATTCAGTAAGCTGATGCACATGGGTGGTATCTTCATGAGCCCCACCAGAAACATGGCAAACGACAGTCGTGCCAAACGTCATATCAATCCATGGAACGATCCTTCCATCAAGCCTCACTCCTATGCAGGATATGAGGATGAGTTCAGAGAGTTTATGGTTGATGCCGGCATCCCTGTTGAAAAAGAGTTGCCTCCTAAAAAAGACGAGGAATAACAGGATTGTTGATCCAAATTATATAAGGATAAAGAATAATGGCACTTGCAAAATTAGAACAACTATCAAAAAGCGTAGTGCAGGGTCCGTCTTTGGCAACAGGAGCAGTACCAACCAAAGACTGGATGGAAACCCCGGTTATATTTAAAGAGGGGAACTTTGCCTACCCTGCGAAACAGGAAAAGGTTGAATATCTCGACAGCCAGGACGGACTGAGTTTTCCCAATGCCCGTATCTGGTCACCTGATGAAGATGACTGGAAACTGCCTGAAAACTGGCAGGAGACCATCCTTAAAGGTCTCAAAGAGCGTCTTGATAAATTCAGATCTCTTAAAATCTTCATGGATTGCTGTGTTCGTTGCGGCGCTTGTGCAGACAAATGTCATTTCTTCCTTGGTACTGGTGATCCGAAAAACATGCCGGTACTAAGAGCTGAGCTGCTTCGCTCAGTCTATCGTAACGATTTCACCTTGGCGGGTAAGTTGTTTGGGAAGATGGCAGGCGGACGTGAAATGACAGTTGGTGTCCTGAAGGAGTGGTTCATGTACTCCTATCAGTGTACGGAATGTCGTCGCTGTTCGGTCTTCTGCCCCTATGGTATTGACACTGCAGAAGTTACCATGATGCTTCGTGAGCTTCTTCATCTCGTGGGGGTCGGTATCAACTGGATTCTGGAACCGGCTTCCAACTCCAACCGCACCGGTAACCACATGGGACTGCAGCCTCACACTTTCAAGGACAATGTTGACTTCCTGGCCGAAGATGTGGAATCCCTCACAGGAGTGAAAATTAACCACACTTTTAACCGTAAAGGTGCTGAGGTTCTTTTCATTACCCCATCAGCTGATGTCTTTGCGGAACCCGGGTTATATACTGCCATGGGGTATCTGGCCCTTTTTGAGCAGATTGGCTTGGATTACACTTGGTCTACTTACGCCTCGGAGGGTGGTAACTTCGGGCTCTTCACCAACAACGAATTGATGAAGAAACTCAACGCCAAGATGTATGCTGAGGCCAAGCGACTCGGTGTGAAATACATCATCGGTGGTGAGTGTGGTCATATGTGGCGTGTCATCCATCAGTACATGGATACCATGAATGGACCAGCAGACTTTCTGGAGGTTCCACGATCTCCAATAACGGGGACTGTTTTTGAAAATGCCAAATCTACAAAGATGATTCACATCAGCGAATTCACCGCTGATCTTATTAAGCATGGCAAGATCAAACTTGATCCTAGTCGTAACAAGCATGTGAAGGCTACCTATCATGATTCCTGTAACCCAGCACGTGCCATGGGACTGCTGGATGAGCCGCGATATATCCTTGACCATGTTGTACCGGACTGGGTTGAGATGCCTGAAAATACCATCCGCGAGCAGACTTTCTGCTGTGGTTCCGGAACTGGACTGAACACTGACGAGATCATGGAGCTTCGTATGCGTGCTGGTTTACCACGGGCCAATGCGGTGAAGCATGTCATTGATAAACATGATGTTAATATGCTCTCCTGTGTCTGCGCCATTGATCGTGCAACCCTTTCATCGCTAATGGGATACTGGAATCCGGGTTGTGATGTCTGTGGTGTCTCTGAGCTTGTCGGAAATGCACTGGTGATGGATAACGAGAAACGAGCCATGGGCTATGATGCTGAAGGGAATGAGTCTGAACTCCCTGACGGTCTCAGGACCATGGTTTAACAGGAACCGGAACGGAGGATATCTTAAATGTATAACAAAGGAACAATCATACCGGGACTGATTATTTTCGTCCTTTTTGTGACTTTTCCAATCTGGTTCAACGGGTTGACCACGGCAGGTGATCTGCCCAAGCCCGAGTTACCGCCAGGTGGGGAAAAAAAGTGTGTGGAGTCCGCTGATTACATGCGGGCCAGCCATATGCAACTGCTCAACAAGTGGCGCGATAACGTTCTGCGTGATGGAAATCGTGAGATTCTTGAGATTGATGGGAAAAAATATCCCAAAGGTTTGCAGACGGCTTGTATGAACTGTCACAGTCAGAAAGAAAAATTTTGCGACAGCTGCCATACCTATGCCGCAGTCGAACCGTATTGCTGGGATTGTCACCTGACGCCCAAAGAGACAGCATCGAAGGAGGCGATTCACTAATGGATAAGCACAGAAGAAAATTCTTGAAAATTGCAGGTGCGTCAGTGGTTGCAGGAATTGGAGCGCCAGCCATTATCAAGCTGACTGCCACTCCAGCCCTTGCCTCCGGGCAAGGTGTCGCTGCAGCAGGACACGAAGCTGCACCCGCTGCTGAACATGGTGGGCAGGGCGGACATGGCGAAGAAGCACCCCAGGGTGTTCGTCTTGGAATGGTCATTGACCTGCGTAAGTTCAACGAGAGACCGGAACTGCTTGATGCTGCCATTGCAACCTGTATCGCCGTCCATAATATACCTGAGTTCCCAAACAGCAAAGATGAGGTCAAATGGATCTGGAAGGCACCGTTTTCAGGTGTGTTTCCGGAGCACTCGTCACAACATTCTGCAAAGAAAATCACAGGTAATCCAGCGGTATCCCTTTGTAATCATTGCGATGAGCCACCCTGCGTCCGGGCATGCCCGACACAGGCAACCTTCCGCAACAGTGCAAATGGCATCGTTGCAATGGACTACCACCGCTGTATTGGTTGTCGTTTCTGCATGGCTGCCTGTCCCTATGGTAGCAGGTCCTTTAACTGGTATGATCCTCGTCCCTACATCAAGAAATACAATAAAGACTTCCCGTCACGAATGAAGGGTGTTGTTGAAAAATGTAATTTCTGTAGTGAGCGTCTGGCCCTAGGGCAGGAACCTGCCTGTGTTGAGGCCTGCCAGGGGACAGGTGCCATAACCTTTGGTGATCTTAATGATCCGAATTCAGGGGTGAGGCGGTTACTTGATAAAGAATTTAGTATCCAGAGAAAGCCATCCATTGGTTCTAAACCATCAGTCTTTTACATAGTGTGAGGAAGTCATGATTGAAAAAACACTCAAAGGCAAACCAGCCTATTGGATCTGGCTTGCATTTTTAGGAATGTTCATGGCTGTCGGTGCCGCCTGTTATATCAGGCAGTACAACGTTGGTCTTGGGCTAACCGGCATGAGCCGGGATGTCTCCTGGGGACTCTATATCTCCCAGTTCACCTTTCTGGTTGGAGTCGCGGCTGGAGGTGTTATGCTGGTTCTCCCCTATTATGTTCATAACTATAAAGAGTTCGGAAGGATCACCATCTTAGGTGAGTTCCTGGCAATTGCTGCCATCATCATGTGTCTGCTCTTTATTATGGCAGATCTCGGTCAGCCTATGCGTGCCTTGAACGTGGTGCTGCATCCTAGTCCCAATTCCATGCTTTTTTATGACGCCATCGTCTTGAATGGGTATCTATTCTTAAATATTCTCTGTGGTTGGGTTATTCTTACCGCTGAGAAAAAACAGGTTAAGCCACCAAAATGGATATACTTCTTTGTATATCTGTCCATCCCTTTTGCTGTCTCAATTCATACCGTTACCGCCATGCTTTACTGTGGACTTCCCGGACGCCACTTCTGGCTCTCCGCGATTATTGCTCCTCGCTTTCTGGCGTCAGCCTTTGCAGCGGGACCTGCTCTTATCCTTATTGCATGTCTGGTTTTAAAACGTGTTGCCAACTTTGATGCCGGTCGTAAGGCGATGAATAAACTCATTACCATTATCATTTACGCCGCACTGCTCAACATGTTCTTTGTAGGTCTTGAGTTCTTTGTCGCATATTACTCCAATATGCCGGGTCATATCGAGGCACTTCAATACATGTTCTTTGGTATGGAGCATCATGGGGTGATGTATAATAATCTTGTACCATTTATGTGGGCCTTCGTGGTTCTTGCCTTTGGTGCCATAGCACTCCTTGTTACTCCAGCTGCTAGAAAGAATGACTTGGTTCTTGGTATTGCCTGTCTCATGCTCTTTGTCGCCTTCTGGCTCGACAAGGGTGTAGGATTTGTTCTGGCGGGATTTGTTCCTAATCCACTTGGTGAAATTGTTGAATATATACCAACAATGAATGAGATAGGAATCACTCTTGGCGTCTGGGCCACAGGCTTTATGGTGGTGACTCTTCTCTATAAAATCGCTATTGGTGTTGAGCATGAAGTAGAAGGGTAGTAGTAGAAAGAGATTCATTTACTATTTTTCGAGCCTCCGAGTAATCGGGGGCTTTTTTTTTGTATTTTTCTACGGTATAGTACATGCTGGTAATGGAGTTGTGCAGAAAATTGAAGTTATAGGTTGCGATTGTGTCAGGAAAGCGAATACTCATTGTCTCATATTCTCATAGCCATCAGACCCGGAATCTTCTGAAAAAGATGATACTCGGCCTTGAAGAGAGTGGTGTCAATGTCACCTGGGAAGAGCTTGTCAGTGAGCAGGAATTACGTTTTCCCATAGGTACAATACCTTCCACGGTTTTAATGATGGTTCAGACCTTTTTCCGAAAGCGTTTTCCTATACAATCGGTGGATGAGAAAATTTTTACCCAATGGGATCTTATTATCCTTGCAGGGCCCACCTGGTCTTATAGTCCTTCCGGCGTTGTTTTGGCATTCCTTGACCGTGATGGTGAAAGGCTGTTTTCAGGTCAGGAAGTGTTGCCCCTTATATCCTGTCGTGGGTATTGGCGTGTGCATTTCTGGGGCCTGAAATCTCTTCTGAAAAAATGTGGAGCCAGAACTGTTGCCGATCCGATAGTGTTTAAACATCCAACTGCTGAGCCTTGGAATACCATAGGAGTGTTCCTGAAACTAGCCGGGAAAATGCCCGAACGTGGCAAGGGGTGGTACAGGAAATTTTATCCCAAATATGGTCACAGCAGAAAACAGATAGAAATGGCCTGTGAAGTCGGAAAGGTTTTGGGTAGAGATCTTAGCGCTGAAAAGAAGGCATCAGAGTTCTCTTTTGAAACGCCGATACCAACTGAGCGTATCTGATCCTTGATAGTCGGAAGAATGAAACCTGACTCGACAAGTCGGAAAAGTTTTTAGAGTCACCGGATAAGTGCCTTGTTGCTATTTGTAAAATCTTAATGTTGTGTCACTCTCATATATTCTCGGAGTCTCAGGTACCTGTCTTTAATTACAGTTTTTATGGAGTAAGGTACTATCCAGTATTCGTCCATAAATGAGATTTTCTTCTTCTAAATCGAGGCGTAAAAAAACTATACCGCAGGCATAGATACTATTCCGAGGATAAAATTTTAAAGCAACAAAGAGTTAGGAGAATAAGGCCATGTCTAACAGGCACTAACCAGGTATGGTCAGATTGAGGTAGAGTTGGTAGAGCTGGAGTACCTTATCTTGAAAGAAGAGATAGAGAAGGGCAGCTATTGAGAGAAACGGACCAAAAGCAATCCGGGTTTGACCACCTTTTTTTTGTTTGGTCATTGCAAACAGCCCGACGATGAGACCGCTTACCGAACTTGTGAAGATAACAAAGGGCAGGGCCTGCCATCCCAGGAAACCACCAATCATGGCCAGCAGTTTGATGTCACCGCCCCCCATACCATCGACTTTGCGCCAAAGATAGTAGAGCAGAGCGATGGAGTAGAGGATACCACCACCGACCAGGATGCCGATGAGTGAATCCTGCCAGTTGAGAGCCGGGCTGACAAATGAAAAGAGTAGGCCGATTACTATTCCCGGCAGAGAGATAACGTCAGGAATAATCTGATGATGGATGTCAATTATAATAATTACCAGAAGAGCAGCACTGAACAGGAAATAGAAGGCGGTTGCAATACTGAGGTCAAAACGCAGTACCAGTGCCAGAGAGAGCAGAGTCATACCTGCTTCAATCAGCGGGTATTGAATGGAAATCTTTTCTCTGCAGTGGCTGCATCTGCCTCTGAGAATCAGGAAGCTGAGAATCGGAATGTTTTCATACCAGTGTAGCTGTGCCATGCAGTTGGTGCAGTGGGAGGCTGGAAAAACAATGGATTCTTTTTTTCCGGGAAGGCGCAGAATGACTACATTCAGAAAGCTTCCGACAATTGCTCCGAAGCATCCGGCAGTTATGTAAACCAGGAGTGAGATATCCATTAATTATAAAGTGATGTTAAATGTAAGTAATGAGTGAAACCTTCAGATATCCTTAGATAGTAGTCGTTACTATGCCTCAATTCCAGAAAAAAACACAGATAACCCGAATCGAGCGGTTCTCGTCTGACATTGTCCGATTGACGCTGGACTCTCCAGATATTGCCTCTGTTGCCAAGCCTGGTCAGTTCGTCATGGTCCGAACCGGAAATGGAAAAGATCCGCTCCTACGCAGGCCTTTTTCTATCTCCCAGACCAGTAACCGAAAACATTTTCAGATCCTTTTTAAGGTTGTCGGTAGGGGGACATCATTGTTGTCCCACTGCAGAGAAGGAGAGTTTCTGTCAGTTCTTGGGCCTTTGGGCACAGGGTTCACTGTTGATTGTCAACGGATGAACTGCCTGGTTGGAGGCGGTATGGGAATTGCCCCCCTTCTTTTTCTTGGTAAGACCTTGTCCCGTACCTGTCCTGAAAATCGGCCTCTTGTGGTTGTCGGCGCGCGTAGCAAAGACGAACTGGAACCAATGGTGAATGATTTTAACGAAATCGGTCTCACTGTTCATCCGGCAACTGATGATGGTAGCCTGGGACATCATGGGCTTGTAACCGATGTACTGAAAAAGCTGGATCTGCGTGAGGACAGCGAAATATTTGTCTGCGGCCCACACCTCATGATGATGGCGGTACATTTTTTTTGTGAGGAACGTCGGTATTCCTGTCAGGTCTCCATGGAAACCAGTATGGCATGCGGGATGGGCGCCTGTCTGGGCTGTATTGTTCCTGTCAAAAGTGGTGCTTATGCGCATGCCTGCTCAGATGGTCCGGTCTTTGACTCAAAGGAGCTGTTATGGCAAGTGAAGTAAGCAGTATAGATCTCAGGGTCTCCATAGGTTCATTGAAGTTGAAGAATCCTGTGATGACAGCGTCCGGGACGTTTGGATATGCCCGTGAATTTGAACCCTATGTGAACCTGCACCGACTTGGTGCTGTCGTCGTAAAGGGTATTTCGCTCGAACCGCGGTTTGGTAATCCACCACCACGAATTGTTGAGACTTCCTGTGGGATGCTCAATGCCATCGGGCTTGAGAATGTGGGAGTGGATCGTTTTATCTCGGAAAAAATGGTAACCTTACGGCAGGTTAATGTCCCGGTATTTGTAAATATATTAGGTGATACCCTGGATGAGTATCGTGAAATTGCCAACCGTTTGGCTGATGTGGAAGGGATCTCTGGGATTGAAGTGAATATATCCTGCCCCAATGTGAAAAAGGGTGGGGTGGCCTTTGGAACTGATCCTGAAATGGCCGCTGCGGTTACAACGGTGGTGAAAAAAAGCTCAACAGTACCGGTTATGGTGAAGCTTTCACCAAATGTAACTGATATAACGGTGATTGCCAGGGCAGTGGAAGATGCAGGGGCTGATGCTGTTTCTCTTATTAATACCCTTATTGGCATGGCCATAGATCATCGGAGCCGTAAACCTGCCCTTGCCAATGTTATCGGTGGATTGTCAGGTCCAGCCATTAAACCTGTTGCCTTGCGGATGGTATATCAGGTAGCTCAGGCTGTGTCTGTTCCGGTGATTGGAGTAGGTGGGATTGAGACGGCTGAAGACGTGTTGGAATTTATGCTTGCCGGGGCCACAGCGGTACAGATTGGTACTGCGAACTTTGTGAACCCGAGGGCCAGCGAGGAAGCAGTGGAAGGCCTGGCACATTATGTCGCCACTGAGAGGATGGGCTCAATCAGAGAAATGATTGGTGGTCTGGTGCTTCCCTGATTATGGTTCCCCCTCCTCATAACGGTCCCTCACAATTGTTTCTGTGGGGTAGGATACGAGCATGGGCCCGTCTTCTTTTCAGGCGTGAGACGCCATGGAAAGTGAAGCTGATCCTTGCTTCGGCAATTGTCTATCTTCTCTCTCCCTTTGATCTTGTTCCTGACTGGATTGCAGGGTTTGGCCTCCTCGATGATTTAACCATTGTGTCTCTACTGGTGGCCTGGGCTATAAGAGTTGCTGGCACAGCAAAACAGAAAAAATAATATTTGATGAACTCACATTTACGTATCTGTATTTCCATCGGCCGCGCCAGCATTGACGACGCCCTTGCTGTAGCAGATTCTGTCGCAGCAGATGCTGATGTACTGGAAATCAGGCTTGATTATCTCAAGGTTCCCGCTGTCTCACCGTTTCTCACCACTCTTAAAACCCCACTGCTTTTTACCAACAGGGCTGCCTGGGAGGGAGGAGAGTTCACAGGTGATGAGGAGCAGCGCCTTGGTACTCTGCTTGAGGCCGTGGCTGAAAACGCTTCCTATGTTGATCTTGAACTCCTTGCCCCTGATGAATCTCACAGAAAGATGTACACGGCATTGCAGCAGAGCAGTACAAAACTCCTTCTCTCCTGGCATAATTTCAAAGAGACTCCATCGCGGGAGGAGCTGATGGGCCGTATGGCCTTGATGCAGGATATGGGGGCTGATATCGGGAAGATTATTACAACGGCCCATGATCATCATGATGTGTTACGGGTTCTGCAACTTCTTGAAGGGGCAGAACAGCTGGATTTTCCGCTCATTACATTCTGTATGGGGAAAGCCGGGGTTGTCAGCCGGGTGGCAACCTGTGAGCTTGGCGGTTACATGACCTATTGTGCGATGAGCGAGGCAGAACTGACTGCTCCAGGGCAGTTGACGGCCGGCAGCATGCGACAGATCCATAGTTTGATGGGGGTATAGAACATGGCCATAGATGGAAAAACGGTATTGTATGGAATAGTGGGAAACCCGGTGAGCCATTCATTAAGTCCTGCCATGCATAATGCAGCCTTGTCTTCCTGTGGGATAAACGGGGTGTACCTGCCCTTTCCTGCTCCGGATATCAGCGCTGCGGTTACCGGCATCCGTGGCCTTGGAGTGCAGGGCGCAAGTGTTACTATTCCCCACAAAGAGCAGGTTATGGCACTGCTTGATGAAATCGATCCGGTGGCCACAAAGATCGGTGCGGTAAATACACTGGTCAATAGAGAGGGTGTACTTACGGGGCTTAATACGGACTGGGTAGGGGCCATGCGGGCCCTTGAAGATAAATTTGTCCTTTCCGGGAGTAGAGCTGTGCTGCTTGGGGCTGGTGGTTCGGCCCGGGCTATCGGCTTTGGTCTATTGGAAAAAGGCGCGCAGGTGCTGCTTTCAAGCCGCACAGAATCCAGGGGACGGTCTCTCGCTGAAGAGCTTGGCTGTTCCTGGGTATCCCTTGCAGAAAGTAAATCTTTAACAGGAGAAGTCCTGATTAATGCCACCTCGGTCGGTATGCAACCCCATGCAGAAAACAGCCCTGTGCCCCCTGGGCTGACCTCACGGTTCAAGGTGGTCATGGACATTGTTTACGCCCCCCTGAAAACCCGCTTGCTGCAGGAGGCGGAAAAAAAAGGCTGCGAGATCATCAATGGTCTGGAGATGCTGCTCTTCCAAGGTGTTGCTCAGTTTGAGATATGGACCGGGGAAACAGCACCAGTATCAGTTATGCGAAGTGCACTATGGAAGGCACTGGGAATTTCTGAGCAGCAGTAACAGAGCAAAAATACAAATCAGAACAACCATACAAAACACCAAAATGATTGAAATTACACCAGTATCAGGAGTTGACGTCAACGTTGTCGTACCGGGATCAAAAAGTCTTACTCAGCGGGCTCTCATTGCGGCCGCGCTTGCTGATGGAAGCAGTACGCTTATTGGTCCCCTTTTCAGTGAAGACACGAGTTACACTTCAAAGGCTCTCGAGCAGATGGGCGTTACAGTGGAACGTGGTGAAAAATCCTGGGTTGTACATGGCTGTGGTGGAACATTGGCAACTCCCGAAAAAGAGATCTTTCTTGGAAACAATGGTACTGCCACCCGTTTTCTCACCTCTGTGGTGGCTCTTGGTAATGGGAATTTTCGAATAGACGGAGAAGAACGAATGCGGGAGAGGCCCATTGGACCGCTCATGGAGGCATTGCAGGGCTGGGGGGTGAAAATCAGTTCTGTGAGTGGCACTGGGTGTCCGCCTCTGAAAGTAGAGAGTAAGGGAATACGTGGTGGAGCAACTGTTCTCCCTGAAGGGAAATCGAGCCAGTATGTGTCTTCCCTGCTCCTGGTTGCCCCTTATGCTTCGGAGCCTGCCACCCTGGAAGTTCGTGGTGAGGTGTTGTCGAAGCCTTATGTGGCCATGACACTCTCTGTAATGTCCGATTTCGGGGTGAGTGTTGAATGTAATGAGGAGTTTACTTCTTTCAGTATCCCCCAAGGAAGCTATCGGGCAATGGAATATGAAATTGAGGGTGATGCCTCCAATGCCTCATATTTCTGGGCTGCGGCAGCGATTACGGGCGGCCGGGTTACGGTCTCCAACGTACCTGTGCCCTCATTGCAGGGTGATGCCGGACTTGTGCCGCTTCTGGCCCGAATGGGCTGTGAGGTGTCAATGGATGGTGGTGGAATAACTCTCAGGGGTAATGACCATCTTGATGGAATTACTGTGGATATGGGCAATATGCCTGACGTTGTTCCTACCTTGGCAGTTGTTGCGGCGTTTGCCCATGGAAAGACAGTTATAAATAATATTGCCCACTTGCGTATCAAGGAATGTGATCGCCTGACAGCCACTCTGACAGAACTTGTTAAAATGGGTGCTGAGGTTGAGGAAGGGGAGGATTACATGGTTATTCACGGTGATGGCGGGGCTCGATTGCGGGGCGCTGAAATCGAAACATATAATGATCATCGTATGGCCATGAGTTTTGCCGTGGCGGGTCTTGTGGTTCCAGGGGTTAAAATAACAGGTGAAGGTTGTGTCGCCAAGTCATTCCCGGACTTCTGGGAGCGTTTTGGTAAACTTGCATGATACAATTTGATGAGTATAAAGTGTTTGATTTATTGTTCTTGTCGCGATAAAATCATGGTACCACGGGGAATGGGTTTATGAACTGCCGTAATGGCTATGGTACATATCAAAAGAGTAAAAGGGGTGAGATATGAAACGATCTATACTGACAGGGTTGTGTTTTTTCTTTGCACTTGTTCTGCCTGCAAGCTGGGTGGCTGCTGAAAATGCAATTCCGGCTCCGCCGGCCGGGAACCTCAGGTATTCCATCACCGTCACCAAGTTTAAGAATGAAGCGGGCTGGGGTGGCAAGTGGAGTGTGGGGGACAGTATGAAAACTGTTATGACCAATCTACTTCATGACTCTGGCTGGTTTGTTGTCCTTGGTGATAGCGAAATGCGAAAAGCGGCCATGGACGAGCAGGATTTTGCTGCTTCAGGCCGTACTGCCCAGGGGAAGAAGACTGCAAAGATAGGCAAGATGACTCCGGCCCAGCTTCTGGTTCGAGGTTCCGTTACTCATGTACAGGATGAGACCGGTTCCGGTGATGGTGGCTTTAGTTTTCAGGGATTCAGTATCGGTGGTTCTGCCGGAAAGGCAGAAATAAATGTGACCATCTACCTTGTTGATTCCGAGACCGGGCAGGTTAAGGCCTCCACAGATGTTGTGGGTGTTTCAGGTAAGCGCGGTTTTACCGTTGGATATCATGGAGGTGCACTTGGTGGCCTTGGTGGAAATTTCGGTGGTGCTGAAAAGGATAACGTGGGAAAGGCTCTGGAGGATGCAGTTGGTCAGGCAGTACTTTTTCTGATTAAGCAGTTGGAGTATATCCCATGGGAAGGATCGGTTATCCTAGTCAAAGGTGACAAGGTGATAATCAATCGTGGCAGTCGTGAGGGAGTGACTGTGGGGAGTGAGTTCAGGGTTGGTGCTGTGGAAGAGCTCGTTGATCCTGACACAGGTGAAGTGCTTGATTCTGAGATGACTGAAGTGGGCAGAATCAAGGTGACTAAGACCAAAGAAAAAATATCATACTGCGTTCCGGTATCAGGAAGTGGGATAGCAAAGGGGATGTCAGTTTTCCCGATGGATCGATAGTAGGTCTGAATCGTTTCTGAAAAGGGTGTCTGGAGTTTCTCCAGCACCCTTTTTTTATTTCAATCGCTGATTCGTCTTGCTGTCCAGTAATGCTTTTTCCAGTAGGTTTCGTTCAGCCCGGAGATCATAACCCCCTTGCTTGAAGAGGCATGAAGGAATTGCCTGTCGCCGAGGTATATTCCTACATGGTTGTAGCGAATACTGGTCTTGAAGAACACCAGATCCCCAATGCGTAGATCTTTTAATGGAACGTATCGGCCACTTTGGGCCTGTGACTTCGTAGTTCGCGGAATAGAGTAGCCAAGTTTTGAGCGGAATGTTATATAGGCAAAACCGGAACAGTCTATGCCGCGTTTATCAAGTCCTCCCATTCTGTACGGCGTACCGTGCCATTCGGCATACTGCTTCAGCAGGGCATCCTTTATTGTTGAACTGTCACTGAGTCTGACAGCGCTTACAATTCTGACTACTGATGATGTTTCTGCAATTCTGACGCTGTTTCTTGTGGAACAGCCACTGATTGTAAGAAGTACCATAAGGAGTAAAAAAAACGGTCCTGTGACAAGGGTTATTCTGGTTTTCATGCTGTTCCTGCAGTAGAATGTTCCTGTGTATGTCCTGTTGGCCGCGCAAAAGCTAAATGGGGCGGAATCGTTTTCTTATAAGTACTATGGAAAAAAGAAATTTTGTATGTTTTTGATTGATGAACCCAGATCCAGGGCAATGACTTGAGGTGCCTTGCAAATGTGTTTTATCGCTCAACTTCTGCGTTATGTTTATTAGAGTATTATCAATTGAATATCAGCCGTATGCCTGTAGTGAGAGTTTGCACATGCCTTGATCTTGAGCAAGAATCCCAATTCTCAAGGCACCCTTGAGAAAGAGCGATTCACAACAGGGTGAAACGGGTGCTTCCATGAAAAAGATTTCTCTTCTTCTCCTTCTTGTACTGTCTCTAATGGCTGGGGTTGGTATCTGGAGTGTTGTGACCCGCCTCAATGATCAGGTTACAACTCGGTTTGAGGGGCGGCGCTGGGAGGTACCGGCGCGGATCTTTGGGCGACCACTCGAGTTGTATGTTGGCAGAGAACTCCTGGCTGATGAATTGCAACAGGAACTGGATCTCCTTCAGTATGCTGCCACCGCCTCAGTCGCAAAGCCAGGTGAATTTCGCAGAACCGGCAATTCTTTTACCGTTCACAGCCGTGATGTTCCCTTTCCGGAAGGTTTGCAGACTGCAGCTATTGTTAACATAAAGATAACTGATGGCAGAGTAACTGATTTGAGCGATGGCCAGTCTCTGCGCCAGCTGGATCTTTTTCGACTGGAACCACTGCTTATCGCCTCCATTTATCCTGGTGATAATGAAGATCGTCTGTTTGTTCGGCTCAGCGAGGTTCCCCACCTGTTTTCTGGGACCCTGCTGCTTACCGAAGATAAAAAATTCTATCAGCACGCAGGTATCCGTCCTCTGGCTATCCTCCGTGCCCTTTTGGCAAATATAAAAGCTGGCAGAACGGTACAGGGGGGCAGCACCCTTACCCAGCAGCTTGTGAAAAATTTCTTTCTTTCCAGTGAGCAGAGTATTGGGCGAAAGCTCAACGAAGCTGTCATGGCACTTCTGCTGGAATATCATTATTCCAAAGAAGATATTCTGGAGTCCTACCTCAATGAGATTTATCTGGGGCAGGACGGAAAACGAGCCATCCATGGTTTCGGGCTGGCCAGTCGTTTTTATTTTGAAAGAAATATCGAAGAACTTTCTCCGGATCAGATTGCTCTTCTTGTTGGGATGGCTAAGGGTGCTTCTTTTTATAACCCGAGAAGGCATCCCGAGCGGGCAATATCCCGGCGCAATCTTATCCTCAGAGAGATGGGTGAATCTGGCCTGCTTTCCATGGTAGAAGTACAGAATTTACAGAAGAGACCTCTTGGAATACGTGAGGGGGTGCCCTCTGGAATAACCCACTACCCTGCCTTTGTGCAGCTTGTACGCCGTCAACTGAAACGCGATTATCGGGATGAAGATCTCCAAAGCGAAGGGCTTTCAATTTTCACCACCTTTGATCCTGT
>JAJRQL010000111.1 GCA_024280265.1 Deltaproteobacteria bacterium | reverse complement strand
GTTGAGTCGGAAGTTGGAAAGGGAACAACATTTACTGTAAGTCTACCTGTAAATGATCCTAAAAAAGAAGGAGGTTTCAATGGATAAGATCAAAGTCTTGATTGTTGACGATGAGGTTGAGTTTGCATCTGCACTGGCAGAAAGACTGGAGTTAAGAGGCTATCTGTTAGATACTGCCCACAATGGGACAGATGCCCTGGCGGGAGTCGGTACAACTTTTTTTCCCGACGTAATTCTACTGGACTTGAAGATGCCGGATATAAGCGGTTTTGACGTTCTCGTTAAGGTGAAAGAGAAATATCCATCTATTGAAGTCATAATGCTAACTGGCCACGGAGCATCCTCCGAGGGTATAGACAGCATGAAAAGGGGGGCATTTGCTTTTATCATGAAACCAGTTAGCCTTGGTGAGCTAACGAAAAAAATACAAGAGGCCTATGAAAAACGTACCTCCGCTGCATAAATAAAGATAAGGATTCATATCATGAATATGAAAATGGAAAATACACTGCGGGACAGACAACTTGCCTCTGTGGGAAAATTACTCGCCGGCTACACCCATGAACTCAAAAACCATCTGGCTATTATCAACGAGTCGAGTGGTCTGATGGCTGACCTGCTTGACATGACATTAAGCGAAGACGAGAAAACCCGCCTGAGATTCAAGAAAATCATTACCACTATTGGTGAACGCATCCAAGAAGCAAATGACATGGCCAATCATTTGAATAATTTTGCCCATCGCATGGACACTTCACTGTCGAATTTCAATATAAACGATCTCTTGATTGAAGAACTTGCTCTTATCGACCGGGTGGCACGGTTGAAGAACATCCAGTTAGAAGTAAACCTTCAGGATAACATACCTTCAATCTACAATAACCCATCCTTGTTTCAATTTATTATATTTACCCTGATTCAGGAAATTACCAACAAACTTGCCTCGGGAAATATTATTAAAATTTCATCAAGTATACCAGGCCAGACAATCCATGTTTCTCTCAATACCTCCGAACCATTGGAAACAACACCGGAGGCATCTGAAACAGACGATATAGATGAGATGTTAAAATTTGTCGCAGCAAAAATGAACATCGGGATCAATCAGACACCTTCGGCCTCCTACCCGTTCCAGATTACGTTGACCCTGCCATCCACCTGACCAGTTCTTCTTTATGAGGTGAAATTATTCACCTTGAATGGGGAGTTGCGGCAGACGCATAAAAAACAAGAACTGTCCCCTGTTCCCCCCACAGAGACAGCTGTTCAGAAACAGGCTCTTGAGCAGCACCCAATCCGAATAGAGCCACAGATACTGCCTTCAAATATGTTTACTTGCTGCAGCAGGCAGAATATTTACTACACGAAAATTCGAAACTTTTATAGAAATAGGTACAGTTATTTAACAAAGTATTGTACAATATATACGCCTTGGCTCGGGGATTCCATATTCTCTGTTTTTTTAGTCAAAACCATGACTCTCCTAAGAACTCTCCGAGCCTCTTTTGGGTCTTTATTATTGATGATCTCGTGAAAAAGTCAAAACGGCAAAGCCGCACCTAGTGATTTCAGCATGTTACGATATACAAAATCACTAAAATTGGGTTTTTTTACGAGTCCGTCATTATTTATAAAACGGCACGCCAGTCAAAGGGGAAAATATGGAAGCAATTGAAGGAAAAGTGTTGTTGGTCGACGACGAAGAAAATTTCCTGGAAGTTCTCTCGGAACGTCTCGAAACTCGTGGCCTGAAAGTCAGCACAGCTACAAGTGGTGAAGATGCACTCGATCAGGCTGAAGGTCAGAACTTTGATGCCATCATTGTGGATCTTGCCATGCCCGGCATTGACGGCATTGAAACTCTACGACGCCTCAAGGAGAAAAATTCCGACTTAGAAATTATCATCTTAACTGGTCATGCCTCTGTAAAAAAGGGCGTCGATGCAATGAAACTTGGTGCCGAAGATTTCCTTGAGAAACCTGTTGACATGGCCATTCTGCTCGAAAAGATACGTGAAGCCAAGCACAAGAGAATGATCATACTGGAAAAGAAATCTCTTGATAAAGTGGGAAAAATACTGAAGACAAAGGCCTGGTAGCATGGAGTAAGGCTCTGATCTATACAGTCTTCTGTTTTCTCTGCAATCTCACTTCATTGAGCCGGCCTCCATCTTCTGGAGTCTTTTTTCAGGATCCACTTATTCCACAGCAGAACTTGTGAGTAGCTGAGCTTTCAGGGTAGACAGATTTTCCTTTAACTGCCAGCCTTTAGTTGCTATATTGCAGATAGGGTAATAATAGCTGCAGGACTGGCCATTCCCTCCCCTATCTCCACGAACTACCGCAGGTATATATAAAACCAGTGGACATGTGAATAATGGTTGAAAAAGTACAAATTAATCAGGATGAATGTATCGGGTGTGAGACCTGTGTGGAACTTTGCAAAAGTGTATTTGCCTTCAATGACGACGATGGCAAGGCTTATGTAATTGATGAGGATGCAATAAATGTGGACTGTGTTGAAGAGGCCATAGGCTCCTGTCCTGCTGAGTGCATCACCTGCGAATAAACATTTCTTCCCTTTTTCCTCTTTACCGGTGAACCAGGGTTCCATAACTCCGCTGCCTCAACAAAAGCAGAATAGTTCTCTGAAACAGTGGATTTTTTCATTTCTTCAGCAATCTGTCTGAAATTCACAATAATGAGACCTGCTTTCTTCCCGCCCCATAAGTCCAGAGAGAGTTTTTTCCAAATTCTCTTACTAACCGTCGTTGGAGTTTCCTGCATCCTGTCCCCTGCAGCTCCACTTCTGGCCCAGACACCCCTTAACGTTACAGTACGTGGATTAAAAGACCCTTTGCTGGAAAATGTCCTCAACTTCCTTGATATAGAGAAACAGAAAAACAACAAAGAGCTTACCCCGCACTGGATCCAGAACCTCCATCAACAGTCCAGTAAGGAAATCAGAGAAGCCTTACAACCTTACGGATACTACCAGCCAGAGATCATAGCTGATTTGCAGGAAAAAGATGGTACCTGGATGGCGACCTATATAGTGAACAAGGGGCTGCCCGTTAAAATAACCAAACGGGATGTTCGCTGGATCGGGGAAGGGGCCACAGACCCTGTTTTTCAGGAAAGCATCAAAAGTTACTTTAAAAACTGCAGTAACCGCCTTATTCATTCCGAATATGAAACAGCAAAAAATAATTTCATGAGTGTTGCCTTTTCCAATGGCTATCCAAAGGCGAGATTCATAAAAAGTGAATGGCTGGTGGATCTGGCCAGCAATAGTGCCGAACTCACCCTCCATATGGATACCGGCCCACTGTACTACTTTGGAGACGTATTCTTTCAACAGAACTTTTTAGATCCGAAGCTGCTTGCAAGGTACAACAGTATAAAAAAAGGGAGCCCCTATTCCCATGAAGACCTGCTCACGTTCCAGCAAATTTTGATAGCCAGCAACTACGCCAGAGAAATCAACATCGAGCCACTCTTTCACAAAGCAGAGAACAAGCTCTTACCGGTAAATATTCTGATGGAACCCATAGTTCCGCACAGGTTCACCTTTGGCCTGGGCTACGAAACTGATATCGGACTGCGAGGATCTGCGCGCTGGGATGATCGACTGATCAACCGGTACGGACATCACTCGGAAGTTCTTATAAAACTTTCCGGGAAAGAAACAACCCTTCGTGGACAGTACAGTATCCCAGTTGTCAAACAAATAACTGACAACTGGGTTTCATCAACAAGCTACAACTATGAAGAAACGCCTGACACCAGCAGCAGTACCTTTGACCTGGAAACTTCCTTTGTGCGCAGAAATTTTAAAGACACCCAATTTTACAAAGCGTTCATTCTTGCTGCAAGTGAGGCATTCACTGTCGGAAACAACCCGAAAACCACAACAAACCTGCTCATCCCTGGTGGCACAATACGTTTTTCCACCATGGAAGAGGAGGCTTTCCCTCAAAAAGGCTGTTATTTTTTCACAGACCTGCGTGGTGCCGTAGAAACGCTGCTCTCAGATACCAGTTTTGCCAGACTCCATGTTAAGGGACAATACATGATGGGATTGGGTGAAAGTGGACGCATCGATACACGCATGGAAGTCGGAGTCGCCTGGGTAAATGATTTCTCCTTCTATCCCGCTTCCCTCAGATTTTTTGCAGGTGGTGACAACTCAGTACGAGGTTACAGGTACGAATCCCTTGGTCCCGGTGATGACAAGGGAGTTGTTGTCGGTGGAAAGCAGGTTTTTTCAGGCAGCCTTCAATATGACCATCGAGTTGCCGAATCCTGGGTGGTGGATGGGTTTGTTGATCTGGGTAACGCCTATAATGGCACCTTGGATAAAGTCTATGTAGGGGCAGGAGCAGGCTTTCGCTGGCTGGCACCATTTGGTTCCCTTCGCTTTGATATTGCTTATCCAGTCAGTGAGCAGCCACAACTTGATGACTGGCGGATTCATATCGGTTTTGGAGCGACATTATGAAAAAGTGGATATTGCGCTCCGGTTCTGCTCTGTCTGCCCTTATACTGCTCCTGGTAGGTACTCTCTTCTTCCTTACTGGAACAGAACGGGGTACATCCATCCTGCTTGACCGAGTCACCAATCTTCTTAACGGCACACTCCACATTGGATCAAGCAGCGGGGCACTTCTTGACAGACTCGAGCTTCAGGATATTCTTCTTCAAAGTCCAACCACAGGGATTATCAAGATTAACCGACTGGTTTTTGACTGGAAAAGCAGTGATCTGCTCCACCTCCCCCTCCACGTTCTCGAACTCAGTGCCGACACCATATTCTACCCCCCACCAACCACCAGTGACCAAGACACGCCTGACAGTAATGAACCCTTCACACTCCCTGAAATCAGAATTCCTGTCAACATCACTGTCGCAAAACTTGAACTCCGCAATTTTATCATCCTCTCTGCAACAGGCAACTCTGAAACTTTTGTACTCAATAATGCTGGTATTGCTCTTCACTGGAACAAAAAGATTTTCCTGCAACAACTGAACATTTCTCTTCCGCAGATAACAATTACAGCTTCCGGAGAAATCAACCCCACAGGGAATTATCCGCTGCAACTGACAACATCCGTGTCAACCACAGGCCCTGACATTCCTTCAGTTGAAATCCAAGGTAAGTATACTGGAACCCTTGAAAAACTTGACATCAAAGAGAAGGTACGCGGGGATATTCACGTAGGATTGGATGTACAGATCCTAAGTGTTCTCAATGATCCAACCTACCGGGCATCCCTGGATATCACCAGCCTGCAACCAAAACTATTCAACCCCGATATCCCTGGAGATCTTACAGGAAAAATAGAGTGCAGCGGTAATCTGCTGCAACTTTCCGCCACTGCAGCCCTTGGCCTGAGAGATGCAGAAAACAGCGCCTTTAATGTGGATGCAAGCCTGAATGCGGATATGCGGTTAGACACCCTGGCCACCACTATAAACAAACTGACGATACAACAGCTCAACTCAGAGAGTGTTGTTGATCTTTCCGGAACAATAGACGACACCCGGAATATGGATCTGATACTGCAATGGCAGGAGCTGCAATGGCCACTAACCGGCAAGAGCACCTACAGCACTGCCCGTGGACAGATATCCATCCACGGAACTTCAGACAACTATCATCTGGATATCACGAATGCCCTGATTGCCGGAAACAACATTCCGGCGGCAACCATTCAGCTGAGTGGTGATGGAAGCCTAGAAAAAATAACCAACATCATCCTTCAGTCAAACCTCCTTGATGGTTCCGTCACAATCAAAGGAAACGTTCAATGGTCGCCAGCTATCAACTGGCAACTGGAAAGTATCGGACAGGGAATCAATCCTGGAATAAAATATTCGGAATGGCCCGGCAAACTTACCTGGCAGCTTGTATCTTCTGGTGACATGAACGAGTCAGGCGTCACCGCTGACGTAGCAATAACAACGCTACAGGGGAGTCTCAGGGAACTTCCCATTGCCGGAACCGGACAGATAGAAGTCTCGCCAGTTGACATTACAATCAACAATCTTCTCGTTTCCTCTGGTGATGCCACAATCTCCGCAAATGGCACTATTGGACAACACTCACAACTTGAATGGGCCATGAACATCAGTGACTTTTCTGACCTCTATCCCGGAGCCGAGGGTACTCTTCTTGCCACCGGAGGCATTCTGGGCAGGATAAAACACCCCCGGCTGAACCTACAGTTGCAAGGATCTGCCATTGCTTTTCAGGACATCAAACTCGCAGGGTTTCAGGCAGATGCTGACCTTGATCTCAGTTGGCAAAGCCCTTTCAATCTGAACATCAGTGGCAGTAGTCTGGAAGCTGGTCAAAACATTCTAGAGACCTTTCGTCTGAAAGGATCCGGGACTAAAGAAGAGCACCACCTGCAGATCTCTGCCGCACATCCACTGGCTGAGCTCACTCTCGACGTCAAGGGAGGATACGATAATGAGCAGTGGCGTGGTGCCATCTCAAAACTTGATCTGCATTCAGCAGACTTTGGTATCTGGCGATTGGAACAGGCAGCACAGCTATCTGCAGGCACCACCGCTGCAAAACTTGACTCAGTCTGTCTCAGCAGCAGTCAATCAGCGCTCTGCCTCGCAGGCGCATGGGAACCAGCACCAAACAAGACTGAAGCTGAGCTCAAGCTGACTTCCCTGCCTCTCACCATACTTTCACCATGGTTCCCCGATTCCGTTACAGACTTCAGCGGCTCACTCTCCGGTAACGCCAGTATCACCATGACTGAGAATCTCAAAGCAGGGCTGACTGTGGAAATCAGCCCGGGCAGCATTTCCTATTTCACCAGTAAGAAAGAAAAGAACTTGCCCCATGAGGGCGGCAGACTGGAGTTGCATGTTCTGGAAAACTCCCTTGACGCAGATTTCAATATGGGCATAGACTCAAACAGCTTCACAGCCAGACTTAAATCGCCTGATATACTAACCGGGCTCACTATCAACAGTGATGCCAGACTCAATGGAAATATAACTGTCCATGCCCAGGAGTTTGAGATCATAGAAGCTCTGATTCCCGCCGTCCAAAACCTCGAAGCTGCCATGGATATTAATCTCAATATTCAGGGGAGTGTCAGTAAACCGGACATCAACGGCCAGGGAACCATAGATATTCCTCGCCTCTTCATCCCAAAGGCTGGTCTTGATCTTCGAAATACCACGTTTTCCCTTTTGTCTGACTCAACAGAGCTCAGTTTTAAGGGAAAACTGAAATCCCGCAGCGGATTCATGAATCTTGATGGTAGAGCCACACTGGACGCCTCCCGAAACTGGCCTTTCCAGGCCTCTCTCAAGGGGAGGAATTTTCGCCTCATCAACCTACCGGAAACACGCCTTTTTATCTCATCAAACCTCCTCCTGAAAAGAGAAGACGGAGTGCTTGGCATTACCGGCGAGGTCGCAGTCCCTAGGGCAGAGATTCTTCTGCGGGAACTCCCCACGGGAAGTCAGACAGCCTCTCCGGATGTTGTCATCCTTCAGGAAAAGAAGAAAGAGGACACCTCCCTGCCCCTCCACACAGACCTCAAGCTAACCCTGGGGGATAATATCCATTTTGCCGGATTCGGCCTTAACGCCTTCATCAACGGTCAATTGCATATTCTCGCAGAGCCGGATGAACCAATGACCGGCAGCGGCGCTTTCTATATTAAGCAGGGACATTTCCGCGCCTACGGTCAGGATCTTACTATTGAAACAGGAGTAATCTCCTTTCCGGGCGGACCGTTAACGCAACCCGGAATCAACCTCAGGGCAACACGAAATGTGGGAGACATAGTCGCCGGCATTAATGCAATCGGACCAGCTACAAAACCACGGATTACAACATTTTCCAACCCACCCATGTCGGAGAGCCAGGTAATATCATACCTGCTCACCGGTGAGGGACCAGGTGGCGACAACAAGGGTGCCAAAGTTTCCATCGGCCGTCAGATCAACAACAAGCTCTCAGTGTCTGTTGGTACTGATGTAAAAACCGGGGATTCAGAATTTGTCACCCGATACCGTCTCAGTCACAAAATCTACGTTCAGACCACAACTGCAGCAAACGGCAACGCTGCCGACATCTTTTACACCTTTGAAACCGGGAAACTGACACAGAAAAAAACAGAACCGAAACCACTGCCTGTACTGGAAGAATAAAGAACCTGAACGATTCCTCATTCCCCAAAAACAGGAATGGCCTTTCTTTCCTCATCAATGGCCACCATGGTCACACTGGCCTCTGTGACCTTGTACTCATCATCAGTGCGCCTGGGATTTGCAAGTACATCAATATGGATTTCAATGGAACTTCTGCCAACTGACACCGCTTGACACCAGAGGCTGACAATATCCCCTACCTGTACCGGACGATGAAACTGGATAGAATCCATGCTCACCGTCACAAAACGATGCGGAGCCTGGCGCTGCGCCTCAACAGCTGCAGCTTCATCTATCAAGGACAGGATCAGTCCCCCGAAGATATCACCATCTGGGTTGGTATACTTTGGCAGCATAACCAATCGGATTGAAGGCTCTTTTGAGGGTGGTTTGAGTGTATTGCTCATATTTCTCCACATTGTTAATATCTTCAGCATAAAAGCATCTGTGTATCCTATCCTTCCAGAAAAAAACAGGAAATACAATCAATACCTGAATCCATAATGGCAAAAAACGAAAAGTATTTGTTGGTGGCATCGTAAAAACTCTTCACTCCCTTCGTTGCTTCACATTTTCAATCATTACAACGTACTCTAGTAGACCGAAACAATAGGAAATATTTGCGCATCGGGTGGGAAGTTTTTCGAAGTCTACGCTTATCTACTTAGCCATCTACATTTTCAGGTTTTCACGAGCTTGTCATTTGTTGATGGTCTCATAAAAAGGTCAAAACAACACAGCCGCACCTTATTATTTCAGTACGTTACGACATGCAAAGTCACTAAAACCGGGTTTTTTACGACGCCATCATTTGTTAACAGTTATTCTTTTATACGGTATGGTTTGATTAGTTTCCTCCTATCTCGTACAATGGGGTGAAGAACCCCCTGAAGGATAACGTAAAGAATCACCTTGTCTACAGTTCAATATAATTTGATACTAACCCCCGCTAAGGAACGTAAGCTTATGATGGAACTCACAAACCCGGGGCTGTTATGGCTCAGCATGGGTGTACTTCTTTTTGTTATGGAAATGGTCGTCCCTGGCTTTATCCTTTTCTTCTTTGGAGTTGCCGCCTGGATCACTGCCCTTGCATGCTATCTCCTCCCGGTTACACTGGACATACAACTTGCCATTTTTCTGGGTGCTTCACTGGTTTCGATCTTCGGACTCCGAAGCTTTGTCAAAAAAGTATTTATGGGAGATACGGTAGATAGTATCCAGAATTCCATCATGGCAGACGGTGGCGAAAAATGTGAGGTGACAACATCCATAATTCCGCCAGCAGAGGGACAGGTTAAATTTTCAGGAACTTTCTGGCGTGCCGAAGCCAATGAGCAGATCGACGTGGGAGAAGTCGTTGAGATAGTAAAACAAGACGGCCTTCTCATCTCTGTAAAAAAAATCAGCTGACAGCTCAACTTCCAACGTAACTTCCTCAGCCCCCCGGAGAAATAAATGGAAACTCTCATTGCCCTTGGCATTCTTATCGGTCTCATGGTTGTTGTTCTTATCAAAACCGCAGTAGTGGTACCACAGCGTATGGAGTTTGTGGTGGAGAGACTTGGAAAATATCGAACCACTCTCCAGGCCGGTTTCCATATCCTTATCCCATTCATTGACAGAGTTGCCTACAAACGAAGTCTGAAAGAGGAACCCATTGATATTGCAGCACAAACCTGCATTACGGCAGATAACGTCACCCTGGAAGTTGATGGGGTTCTCTATATCCAGGTCATTGATACCAAAAAATCGGCTTATGGGATTGATAACTTTCATTTTGCAGCAGCTCAACTTGCCCAGACAAGTCTTCGTTCAGCAATTGGTAAGATCGAACTCGATAGTACATTTGAAGCCAGAGAGACCCTCAATGGTCAAGTAGTCAGGGCCCTTGATGAAGCCGCTGAGAACTGGGGCGTTAAAGTGCTGCGTTATGAGATTAAAGATATCCAGCCACCACGGACAGTCCTCGATGCCATGGAAAAACAGATGAAGGCCGAGCGTGAGAAACGTGCTGAAATAGCCAGGTCTGAGGCGGATAAGCAGTCTACCATCAACCGGGCAGCAGGTGACCGCGCCGAGGCCATTGCTCTGTCAGAAGGTGAAAAGATGAAACGTATCAATGAGGCTGAGGGCCGGGCCAGAGAGATCACCATGGTCGCTGAAGCCACGGCTGAAGGCATTCGTCGGGTGGCTGAAGCTCTCAGTCTTCCGGGAGGAAGTGAGGCTGCAAATCTCGAAGTGGCCAAAAGCTATGTTACTGAGTTTGGAAAACTTGCCAAAGAAAATAACACTATGATACTGCCGGCGAACCTGACCGATGTGGCCTCCATGGTAGCAGCAGCCATGTCTGCCATTAAACAGACAAAGGTGAATCCGTCGCAAAATCCTGCTCCCAGGAGAACAGTTGCCAAACCCAGACCCACCGACCCCCAAGCCTGATTTCGCCTGCTTCCTTTCTGTCTGAGCTGAACAGCTCAGACAGAAAGGCAAGGATACTACCTATCGCTTACCTTTCTTGTCCCTGTTCTTATCCCGAATAAACAGTTGAATGGGCACCTTGTCAAGCCCGAGCCCGTCACGAAATCGGTTGGTGAGATACCGTTCGTAGGAAAAATGAACACCTTTTGAAGAGTTACTCATAATAACAAATTTCGGCGGCCTGTTGCCAACCTGTGAGGTGTAATAAAATTTCAAGCGTTTATTTTTATAAATGGGCGGAGAATGGTCCTCAACTGCATCTTTGAGTAATCTGTTCAGTGCCGAAGTCGGGAATACTGAGGTGAACTGTTTATACACAGCGCCAATCGTTGGAAAGAGACGCTTTATCCCGTAGCCGCTAAGTGCAGAGGCAGTGAGAAGCGGTGCAAATCCTACAAAGGGAACTGCCAGAGAAATCTCGGCCATGATCTGCTGCTGTCGTTCCTTATCATCTTTCACCAGATCCCATTTATTAACTACCAGAATCAGACCACGTCCCTGCTCCTGGGTATAACCAATCACCTTGGTATCCTGTTCAGTGATACCCTCATCCGCATCAATTAAAACCACGGCGATATCACACCTCTCAAGAGCAGCCAAGGCCTTTAGTATGGAAAATTTTTCCAGCTTTTCCTTTGTCTTGCCTTTTCTTCTGATTCCTGCCGTATCAATGAGAAGATAGTTGTGTTTCCCATGGCTCAAGAGTGTATCAACAGAATCCCTGGTTGTCCCAGATACCGATGAAACCACCATGCGATCCTGCCCCAGGATCTGATTAATCATAGAAGACTTTCCCACATTGGGCCTGCCAAAAAATGCTACCTTCACCGTACCTTCAGGAAGATCAAGGTCATCATCACTGGCGATCAAGCTCTCTCCGAGGGCGTCCATAAGGGTATGAAACCCATACTTATGTTCTGATGACAGGGCCCAGAGTTCTTCCACGCCAAGCTCATAAAACTGAGACATTTGTTCAATTTCCTGTTCCGGGCCATCAATCTTATTCACCACATAAAAGATGGTCTTTCGAGTCCGGCGCAACATATTAGCAACTTCCTTATCCGCAGGCGTGACCCCTTCCCGACCATCCAAGAGAAAAAGAATAATATCCGCCTCCTCAATGGCATTCATAGCCTGGTCGCGGATATGTCCTCCCATTGCATCGCCGCTGGAGTCTTCAATACCACCGGTATCAACCAGCATGAAAAGTTTATCATTCCACATAACCTTCTCATAATGACGATCCCTGGTGACACCTGGGGTGGAATCAACCAGAGCCTTTCTGGACTTGGTGATACGGTTGAAAAGGGTCGATTTCCCAACATTGGGCCTTCCGACCAGTGCAACGACAGAATAGGTTTGAATGGGCATAATTATTTAATATCAGCAATAAATTTATTAGATGAGTCGATGGCAACATTCATGGATTGAATCAGCTCTTTGATCTGACTCTCCAGACCTGCAAACTCGGCCTGGAGGGAACCGATGGCCTGGGCATTCAGGTTGTGTTTTAAAAATAAGACATTGTCATGAAACACTCTCAAGACGGGATCCATTGATG
>JAJRQL010000110.1 GCA_024280265.1 Deltaproteobacteria bacterium | reverse complement strand
AGCAGCGTGATCTTGCAGCCCAGTATCTGCTCCTCTATGAAATGAACCTCCCCTTTGGTCTGGACTTAAATAATCGCATCAACGTTGACAAATCATCCACCAGGATGACCATTTCCATCCCGAACATTGGTACAGCAGGGGTACTCGACCTTGAACAGCGTGGTCGAAAATGGTTACAGCTCAATGCTCCTGAGATGGTCACATACGGTTCCGGGCTCTCTATTATTTTTTCGCACATATCAGAAAGAAATATTCGTTCCATGTTGAAAGGTTCCATTATAGCCTTGGTCCTTATTTCTCTTATCATGATACTTGCGCTGCGCGACATTAAACTTGGAATTTTGAGCCTTGTCCCCAACCTCACGCCTGCCTTTATGGCCTTTGGGATCTGGGGGCTTTTTGTAGGTCAGGTCGGTCTTGCAGTGTCGGTGATGATAGCCATGACCCTTGGAATTGTTGTTGACGACACGGTACACTTTCTATCGAAATACCAGCGCGCCCGCAGAGAGCATGGAATGAACGCAGAGGACTCCATCAGGTATGCTTTCAGGACCGTGGGTACGGCTATCTGGGTCACAACCCTAGCACTTGTTGGAGGGTTTGGAGTACTCTCTTTTTCAGGATTTCAGATCAACTCCCATATGGGGGCAATGACCACTATCACTATCATATTTGCAATCATCCTTGATTTTTTCTTTTTACCAACCCTGCTGTTAAAACTGGAGAGCAACAAATGACTTCCAACGGTCGATTTTATTCATGCATCCTATTCGTACTCGTTCTTACTGTTCAGCTCCTGCCAGGCTCGCCCGGTTACTGCGAAACTGCAGAGGAAAAAGGGCTGCTGATAGCAACGGAGGCGGACAGACGCGATGACGGTTTTGGAGATTACACAGCCGAAATGACCATGACCTTAAAGAATAAACAGGGCAATGAGTCAAAACGCTCCATTCGCACCAAAACTCTCGAGGTCCCCGGTGACGGAGATAAAAGCCTCTCCATATTTGACACTCCAAAAGATGTCAAGGGAACCGCTTTTCTCACCTTTTCTCACAAGATTGGTGATGACGAACAATGGCTCTACCTCCCTGCCCTGAAGAGGGTCAAGCGGATCAACTCCAGAAATAAATCAGGATCATTCATGGGGAGTGAGTTTGCCTATGAAGATATCGCAAGCCAGGAAGTTGAAAAATATACCTATAAATACCTTGGAGAAGATACTTATCAGGGACAATCCTGTTTTGTGATGGAAAGCTATCCTGTTGACAAAAAATATTCCGGCTATACCAAACGCATCTCATGGCTTGACACCACAGAATATCGCCTCCATAAAATCGAGTTCTATGACAGAAAAAAAAGCCTGCTTAAAACGCTCACTGTGGGTGAGTACCAGCAATATCTTGGGAAATACTGGCGGCCTGGCATCATGACTATGGTAAACCACCAGACAGGAAAAAGCACTGTCCTGAATTGGACAGACTACACTTTCCAAACAGGTCTCACCGATAAGGACTTTAATTCCACCAGTCTAAAACGTGTTCGCTGAAAATAAACATTATCCGCTTTTACGTTTCTTTTGTATAGCCGCACTTATCCTGCTTACCTCGTCACCTGAGAACTCATCTGCACTGGAGACCAGCGGCGAAATCTCAGGTCAGGGGTCCCTATTTTTTCATGATGGCGCATGGGACGGCCAGGAGAGGCAGTCTGCAGCACTAGCTGCGAAACTTGAAATATACCACGGTATCACCGATAATCTCCAGTTCACTTTTGAAGCGTTTTACCGTGTCGACAGCCAGGACTCAGAACGAACTCACGGTGATTTAAGGACTGCTGAATTCCTCTACTTCACCAACAACTGGGAAGTAATTATTGGACTCAGTAGAGTATTCTGGGGTGCCACAGAGTTTGTCCATCTAGTTGACATCATCAACCAGACAGATCAGGTTGAGGCCCTGGACGGAGAAGAAAAACTTGGGCAACCAATGGTTCAGGTCGCCATTCCGAATGACTGGGGTGTTGTGGAAGGATTTATCATGCCCTTGTTCAGAGAGAGAACCTTCCCTGGAGAAAAGGGGAGATTTAGAAGCCCGGTTGCCGTTGACAGTACCCTCGCAGTCTATGAAAATGGCGATGACCAGCACCACACGGACCTTGCCCTGCGATATTCTACAACACTGGCTGATGCAGATCTTGGAATATATTATTTTGCCGGTACTGCAAGGGATCCTGTTCTCCTGCTAACTTTTGACAACAACCACAGGCCCATACTCTTTCCCTATTACGAACAGATCGGGCAGAGCGGTCTCGATATCCAGATGGTTGCCGGAGAATGGTTATTTAAGGCTGAAGCGTTATACCGAACCGGTCAAAGCCGTTCTTATGCCGCAAGCACATTTGGCTTTGAATACAGCCTTGTAGGAATTTACAACACTATGATGAATCTTGGTCTTATTGGAGAATATGTCTTTGATGATCGGGATCAGAGATGGCTGCCTACGATTTACGATAATGACATAATGGCCGGGTTACGGTTGAGCGTTAATGACATGGACGACTCTACTGTTCTCATCGGAATCATAAGAGATATTCATTACGGTTCCACTATTCTCGGTATTGAGAGCAGCCGCCGCATTGGAGACTCGATGCGAATCAATCTGGACGCCTCTTTCTTTATTGACATTGACAGGGAAGATCCCGCATTCAGCCTTGCACAAGATGATTTTGTCACCATCGAACTTACTTGGTACTGGTGAGTGACAGCAATGCACCCACTCCTTCCAAGGCAATATATTGTACAACTGTTACTTATTTTGCACTTTTGCCTTCCCTGCAGTGCTGCCGAGAGTTTTAAAGATGTACAATTTGTGGAGAACCATGACGGAGATTCCATCACATTTAATATTCCCGACACTCCGGAAATCATTGGAAAGAATGCGGTAATACGGTTGCGCGGCATAGATTCACCGGAAATTGGCAGAAAAACTTGTGCCAAAGAAGAGGAAATGGCAGAGAAGGCAAAACAACTTGTACACACTCTTCTTGTAAATGCCAAAACGATCAATCTTCACCACACAGGGAGAGGGAAATATTTCCGGATACTTGCCGATGTCGAGTTTGACGGTCAAGATCTGGCGACTATTCTACTGAACAAAGGACTTGCTGTTACATACTCAGGTGGCAGAAAGATTCACAACTGGTGCAGCAAGACGGAAGGGACAGCAACAGTACCCCCCAAATCAGGTTCCCGCTCAATATTGCCACCTAAAATTTCAGGCATTTACGTCTGGCCCCCCCCGCCGGTTCAAAATAAAGATAATGACAAAAAACAATAAAGGTATCTCTGCTGCCTTGGGGGCCTTCGTAATCTGGGGACTTCTTCCCATTTACTGGAAAACCGTTTCCCAGGCCATTCCCATCGAAATACTCAGCCACAGAATCATATGGTCAACGGTTGTCACTCTACTTATTCTAATCTTCTGGGGCAAGGCAGCACAACTCATCATCGTTTTAAAAGACCATAATGTTGTATTACGTTTCATGCTGACATCCCTGCTCCTTTCAGTAAACTGGCTTATGTATATCTGGGCCGTGAACTCCAACTATATTATAGAGTCCAGCCTTGGCTACTACATCAACCCCCTGGTGAATGTGCTGCTGGGTGTTGTTTTTCTTCAGGAACGATTACGAAAGCTGCAGTGGACAGCACTTTTCCTTGCCTTTCTTGGAGTATGTTACCTGACATTTGGCTATGGACAGTTTCCCTGGATAGCTATCGTACTGGCAGTAACTTTTGGCCTGTACGGACTCCTCAGAAAAACAGCCTCTCTGCCATCGCTGGAGGGTCTTTTTCTGGAAACTGCCATCCTCTTCATCCCGGCCCTCACAGTACTTCTATATCTGGCCAGTCAGGGACAATCAGACTTTACCCACCAGAACAATAATGGCAGACTGCTCTTGGCAGCAACAGGGATAGTAACCTCACTGCCCCTGCTGCTCTTTGGCTATGCTGCACAAAAAATACAACTCTCCACTCTTGGGGTGGTTCAGTATCTGGCACCTACCATTCAACTTTCCATTGGAATTTTTGTTTATGGAGAGTCTTTCCCCAAACAGCAGATGATAGGATTTTCCCTAGTGTGGACTGGACTACTTATCTATGTAACCGAAGGACTCATGATACGAACAAGGAGAGACAGAAGGGGGTTGCAGGAAAAGGGCTAATCCCTCAAGAGAGCAGCAATCTCTTCTGATGTGAGCAGGGAGCGGAGTTCCCTGGAACGACGGTCTTCCAGGTTACGACGATCCCCACCTTTACGGCGATCAACTCCGAGCCTGGCATTGGACAATGACCGCATCCAGGATTTAATGGAACGTCTGGGAGGCGGATTAGACTCACGGTAGTCAAAACGGCGTTCATTGGCTACTCTTCTGTCGAAAAACGCCCGGCGCTCGTTATCGTTTTCCCGTCGTTCCATTTCACTCCACTGATGCAAATTACCTTTCTCCATGGTCCCGTCACAAAAACATTTTCATATTAATACGCTGATAATACATCACCATTCTGAACAATTCACTAAAAATATGCCGCCATCTTGCAGCTGGTTACCGACAAGAGATGCCTCCTCCATTAGTCCATGGAAAGAAGTTTATTCAGGAAAATAAAATAGAGGTTTGGAAGGCTCCGACCTTTCAGAGTCACGGAATAAAAAGACCGTCTCATGCGTACGCCTTCAATGGCTGTCTCCTGAAGTCTGCCACTGGCCAAAAGGACTTTACGCATCGTCAACGAGCAACTGACCTATCGGGATTAACAGGTCAAAGGTTGAACATGTGCTTCCTTGTGTTCGCGCATGTTGGAGAGGTTGCAAAGAATGAGGT
>JAJRQL010000109.1 GCA_024280265.1 Deltaproteobacteria bacterium | reverse complement strand
TTTCATGTAATGCTTTTTGATGTGCGTATGTCTGGATCATGGGTACCTCCAATTATGGTCGCTCGTTTACACTGAAGCTTCAATAACTACAGTATAACACGAGCAGGTTACCCCTTCCGGACATACGCCCTAATCGGAAAATAATAGAATCAATTGAAAACATAGCAGATCAGACCAACTTTCTGGCTTTGAATGCCACCATCGAGGCAGGAAAGGGTTTCGCTGTTGTGGCAAATGAGATTAAAGAGCTTGCCAGACAGACAGCTGATTCAATAACTGAGATTGCCAGTCTCATAACCCAGTTGACGTCACAGGTGGTTGAAAGGTGAGTCGCTCCCAGGAACAATCTGAGGTGACGGTGCGGGTCTTTGAGGCCATGAGGGAGGGAGTGCTCAATGCAACAGAGAGTACTGGGCGGATAGCAGAGTATAATGGTTAGCAGGCAGCGCAGTTGATCTAACTCCATGAAAAATTGAATGGTGCCTTAAGTGGTTTTGTGACAGACCCTGAAAGTGCAGTGGCTCGAAATAAAAATGAGAATCGAATGGCACCAGGAATTGAAAGCAGGATAAAGGTATCTGTGGAGCTGCTTCAGGGGGGGTGTTAAAAGCGTAGTGATGAGCCGGGATGTCAGTATGAATGTATGAGCCGATGAGCCTGAAGTGTAGCGGCAGGCTTGAGCGTGATTCATCTCTGCAGTTGACTATTCATCTTCCAGCGAGTAAAAAAAAGGCGGTTTCGGAGGAGAACTTGAGCTTGCAGGGGGGAGAAAAAGGCAGCAATTTTTTATGTCGATTCGCTTCAGAACTGGAAGTGAGTTGAAACAAAACAAGGAATTAAGGAAGGTTGCCTTAATTCCTTGTTGTATTTGGTGGAGCTGAGGGGGATCGAACCCCTGACCTCATGACTGCCAGTCATGCGCTCTCCCAGCTGAGCTACAGCCCCGACATTTTACTGCATGAAAATCTATGAAGTGCTTCTTTACCAATCTTTTTGGGCGGTGTCAACTTTTTTCAGGTGCTTTCTTGGGAAGGTATGGCCTATATTTCTTGAAAAGGAGAGAGAGGTTTGGTAGAATTAAAACCTTGATGTGTCGATAGTGCCGAGGGTTTACGGTCACCATTGTTAGGGTGATAGCTTTCATCTTACAGAAGCAAATTCGGATTTGTTGTTTTCTATAAATACTAATTGGATAGCATGTTTTGTGCTCCAATATAAAAGGAAAAATTCATGTTCTCACCATTTAATTTTCTGTTTGGCTGGTTATCCAACGACCTGGCAATTGACCTTGGAACTGCAAACACTGTACTTTATGTCAAGGGCAAGGGGATAGTCCTTCGGGAACCTTCTGTGGTTGCGGTGCGTCAGGATGCAAGAGGCTATAAGGTCCTTGCTGTGGGGCAGGAAGCTAAGGAGATGCTTGGAAAAACTCCAGGGACTATAAATGCCATTCGCCCCATCAAGGATGGAGTTATTGCCGATTTTGAAGTGACTGAGGCCATGCTTCGTTATTTTATCAATAAAGTCCATAATCGACGTACTTTGGTTCACCCCAGAATTATGATCTCCGTTCCCTCAGGTATCACTCAGGTGGAAAAACGTGCCGTGAAGGAATCAGCCGAGTCAGCCGGTGCACGGGAAGTATATCTTATTGAGGAACCAATGGCTGCTGCTATCGGAGCAAACCTTCCCATAACTGAGCCCACTGCAAACATGATTATCGACATCGGGGGAGGGACCACAGAAGTTGCTGTGATATCACTTGCCGGTATCGTGTATGCAAAATCTGTCAGGGTTGCAGGGGATAAAATGGACGAGTCAATTCTGCAATATATTAAGCGAAAACATAATCTTGCAATTGGTGAGCGAACTGCTGAGATGATTAAAACCACCATTGGAAATGTGATGCCCGAAGAGCCATTTGAAACAATGGATATAAAAGGACGTGATCTGGTCTCGGGGGTTCCCAAAACCTTAACAATTTCAGCTGATGAAATTCAGTCTGCCATACAGGAGCAGGTGGATGTGATCATCGAGGCTGTAAGGGTGGCATTGGAAGTAACACCTCCAGAACTTTCAGCAGACATCGTGGACCAGGGGATTGTGTTGACAGGTGGTGGGGCACTTCTGAAAAACTTGGATAAGTGTCTCAAGGAAGAAACGGGGATGCCGATTATTGTGGCCGACGATCCTCTTTCCTCTGTTGTCTTGGGGTCTGGACAGGCACTTGATAATCTTGATATTCTTCGTGAAGTTACCATCGAATAGAGAAGTTGCGTCTTTATCAGATAGTGTCCGTCCAGAAATGAGATTTTTTCTTCTAAATCGGGGCGCAGAAGAAATTTTACCGCAGGCATATGTCTGATATTTCGAGCACAGAATTTTTAAAGCAACGAAAAGTTAGGGAAGGAGGCCATTCCTGGACAGGCACTAGATAGTACAGTGCTGGAGTTGCTTATTACAGGCTACCTTGCAAAATTATCTTTTTGCCTGACCTCTGTTATGTTCAAAAAATAATGCTCAGAATATTATTTATATGCCCGTGCTTATTTTTTTCATGCCTTGATTTTAAACAAAAACTTTAATTTTTCAAGATACCTTGTAGAGCGGCAGGGGATGGGTGATTGTCGAGAGTAGAATGTTGAGACCAAAAAACAATGACAGGAAAAAGGTTGCACGTATCCGGTTTACTCGTCTTTTTCTGCTCATCTTTCTTTTTGTGCTGCTTCTTCTGGTTCTGCTGAGCTCGACTTCTGGCAGTCGTTTTGGAGTTTTCCATCAGATGACCCTGGAGGCTCTTGGGCCAATTCAGGCGGTCTTTGCTCGTATCTCCACTAATACCATCCGCTTGAAAGATGAGTATATCACTCTCTGGAATCTCCAGGAGGAGATTGGTCAGCTGCGTCAAGAGCTGGATACATATCATGCCAAGCTTGACGAGTACCGTGAGGCCTATTCCCGGAATCGTTTTCTTGAAGCGGAACTGGCGTTTAAAAAGAAAGAAACATTTCCTTCTCTTATGGCACGGGTTGTTGGCAAAGACCCCTCCTTCTGGTTTAAGATACTCATTGTAGATCGTGGCGAGAATGATGGCGTTGTTACAGGGATGGTTGCCAGAAACTCTCGAGGTGTTGTCGGGCAGGTCGTCCAGGTGTCAGATAATTATTCTAAGATTCTCCTTGCCAACGCACCGTCCAGTGCCATCGATGCTATTGTTCAGAAGAGTAGGGTTCGCGGTATACTTAAAGGTGCTGACAGGCAGGGCTATATCCTGCAGTATGTGTTGAAAAATGCTGACGTTCAGGAAGGGGATGTTGTCGTGACCGCAGGGATCGGCGGTGTTTTTCCGCAGGGGATAACCCTTGGAACTGTTTCAAAGGTACGTTCCAAGCGACGTGGAATGTTTCTGGAGATAGAGGTTGACCCAGCCGTAGACTTTGGGCGGTTGGAGTTTCTTTTTATCAACCTCTCAGAAGAACAACTGGTGATTGACGAATTGAGCCGGACGTCTTCTTCCGCCGGAGAGTAAGAATGGTTGTACTGAGCTTTTTTCTCCTTGGTTTTGTTTTGATTGCGATTCAGACGACTTTCTTTCACTATTTTCCTCACTGGCTCGGCAGGCCTGATCTCTGTTTCATTCTGGTCGTCTTCTCAGGTTATAAGTTCAGCTGGCTTCCAGGCCTGCTTTTGGCTTTTCTTCTAGGGTGGCTCATGGATGTTACCTCTGGCGTGTTTCCTGGAACCTACCTTCTTCTAGTGCTGACGGTTTTTTCCATTGTGAAATTTCTAAGTCAGAATAGTGCTGTGAGAGAGAATGTATTTCAAATTCCATTGGTTGGTGTGAGTTATTTTATTGTGCAGTGTCTTTTCTATCTGTTTTTTTCGATAACCCAGCCAGGTACGCTTCCTTCCTGGTCTTGGTCGAGGATAGTGCAGGAGACATTGATTCTCCTTGTGGCTTCCATTCCCTGCTTTGTCTTTTTTAATTGGATGTATGAGAAAATGACTACCCGGCGACTGGCTTCCAGGAGGTTGAGGCGCAGTGGTGGCAACCGGTTTCGGTGAGTGAAAAGATGAAGTGGTCCGGATATAAAAATCTTGAAGAACTGAGTGAACATGATGATGCAGATCTTGATCATCTGAAGCGGCGTATTACTTTTGCAGCTCTTGTGATCATCTTCTTTGTGACCATTATTTTTGGGAGGCTCTGGTTTCTTCAGCTCCATATGGGTGAGGAATACAGGCATCGAGCAGATAATAATCGTGTACGAATGCGTGCCATTGCCGCTCCTCGTGGCAACATTCTGGACGCCAAGGGCAGGGAGCTGGTTACAAACCGTCCGTCTTTTAATGTTGTGTTGGTCCGTGAAGATTCAAATGATGTCGATAAGCTATTGAAGAAACTGGCATTGTCCCTTGATCTCGACATTTCTGTTTTGTGGGATAAAATTCGTGATGCTTCATCAAAACCGCGACATATTCCCATACGACTTCTTGAGGATGTTGACTGGGAAACCCTTGCCTATGTGGAGAATCATAATCAGGAGTTTCCCGGGATCCGTATTGAAACAGTTCCTGTCAGAGTCTACCACTATGGAAACCTGGCCGCCCACGCAATAGGTTATCTGGGGGAGATTTCCAAAAAGGAGCTTGCTGCGCGCAACAGTGATATCTATGCGGGTGGGGATCTTGTAGGGAAAATGGGGCTGGAGCGTTTGCGTGAGAAAGATCTACGTGGTGAAAAGGGGAGTAGTTCTTCCGAGGTGAATGCCAAAGGATTCGAACAACAGTTGTTGAAGAGTGTTGAGCCTCTTCCTGGTAACGATATCCAGTTGACCATAGATGCTGAGCTTCAGAAAGTAGCTGAAGACTTAATGGCTTCTGGAGACAAGGCAGGTGCTGTGGTGGCTATGGAGGTAAAAACTGGTCGAATGCTGGTACTGGCTTCAAGTCCTGTCCTGCCACTGAATCAATTTGTGGGAGGGATTTCTCACAAAAACTGGAACGCTCTACTGGAAAATCCTAAACACCCTCTTATTAATAAGGTTGTTCAGGCAATGTACCCACCGGCGTCAACCTACAAAATGATAACAGCGATGGCAGGGCTCACTGCCGGTGTCATCGATGCTGATACTGTTTTTTACTGCCCGGGCCATTTTAAATTTGGGAAGCGTCGTTACCACTGCTGGAAGCGCTCTGGGCACGGCGCAGTAAACCTGAAACGAGCTATATCTGAGTCTTGTGATGTCTATTTCTATCAGGTTGGCCTGCGAATCGGAGTTGACAGACTTGCTGAAATGGCAAATAAATTTGGATTGGGCCACAAGTCCGGTATTGAGATGGAGCATGAGAAAAGCGGGCTGACACCGACCAAGGCATGGAAAAAGAAAAGGCGTGGCCAAAAGTGGCAGGAGGGTGAAACCCTTTCAGTCGCAATAGGTCAGGGGTTCAACCTGGTGACCCCCCTGCAGATTTGTCTGATGACAGCTACTATTGCCAATGGTGGTAAACAGTTGTTTCCCCAGATCATTGAAAAGGTAACTGATCCTGATGGGAAAGTTTTGGAACAGTTAAAGCCGGTGGTGGTGAGTGAGTTAAAGGGTGATAAAGCGTTACTGCAGCAGATTAGAGAAGGAATGGAAGAGGTTGTTGAGGGGCGGCGTGGTACTGCCAGGAATATTAGGATAGATGGGATCACCATAGCTGGAAAGACAGGCACAGCACAAGTGGTTCGCCTGAAACAGTATAAACATCTTAAAGAGGAAGATATTCCATATAAATACAGGGATCACGCTTGGTTTACCTGTTATGCTCCGGCTGATGACCCTGAGATTGCAGTTACGGTACTGGTTGAACATGGTCTGCATGGTGGTTCAGGAGCAGGTCCTATTGCCAAGGCCCTGCTTGAAAATTACTTTGCCGATCGTCTGCAGAAGGCAGCAACTGAGGAAGATTCCAGGATTGAAGCTGCTGGGCAGGAGAGATAATATGATAAGAGTTACGGGACGCCAATGTTGCGCATAGATAGACGTTTTCTTCACAGTTTTGACTGGATACTTCTGGCTTTAGTGCTCTGTGTCAGCGGTATGGCGCTGATGAATCTATACAGTGCCTCCTATCCGCCATCGCCCTGGGGAATTCCGCCATTTCTCAAACAGTGCTATCTGTTTCTTTTTGGGATGATGGGGATCCTGTTCATTCTGTTTTTTGATTATAAGGTGCTGTACTTCTGGAATTATCCTTTTTATATTTTTATTATTTTCCTTCTGGTGCTGGTACTGGTTGTTGGAAATAGTGCTGGTGGTGCCCAACGCTGGATCAATCTTGGGCTCTTTAAACTACAACCTTCCGAGCTTGCTAAGTTGATGCTGGTGGTCACACTTTCCAGTTATTACTCCCGTAAAGAGCAGAGTGATGGGTATGGGGTGAAGGCTATGGTTACTCCGGTTTTACTGACCCTGCTGCCATTCCTGTTGATTTTAAAGCAACCGGATCTTGGTACGGCACTCATGCTCGGGATCATTTTTGTGTCCATGACCATTTTTGCTAAGGTTCGCTGGCAGACATATGGTCTGGGGATAATCCTTGGCAGTGCTGCTGGTGTTTTTGCCTGGTTTTATCTGTTGCGGGATTATCAAAAACGTAGAATTGAGACTCTGCTTAATCCTGCCAAAGATCCAATGGGGCAGGGCTATCAGATACTACAGTCTAAAATCGCGGTTGGCAGTGGCGGGGTCAGCGGCAAGGGATATCTTGAGGGAACCCAGGGACATCTTCACTTTCTGCCAGAGCGCCATACAGATTTTGCCTTTGCGGTGTGGGGGGAAGAGCGGGGGTTTGTCGGTAGCATCTTCTTTTTAGGGGTTTATTTTTTTATGTTGATATGGGGGCTCTATGTCGCAATGACCGCCCGTGACAGATTTGGTGTATTTCTCTCTTTCGGAGTAGTGATGCTGATCTTCTGGCAGGCGGTGATCAATCTTCTGATGATTCTCGGTTTTCTTCCTGTGGTTGGGATACCTCTTCCCCTGGTCAGTTACGGAGGGTCATCCCTGTTGACAACCCTTTTTGCCCTCGGAATCTTGATGAATGTGCGGATGCGTCGATTTCAGACAGGACAGAATATAGAAAAGATGAAGTGACAGGGAAGTTGGTTCCGCCCTGGTATGCTGTGGAATGTTTTTCCGGCAAGCACTACACATCCCCTTTCTGACGCAGCAGTGCTTCGTAAGCTTCGGTGAGACGTATAAATGCCTCCTGGTCACCCCCCGTGTCCGGATGGATAGACTTGGCCTTCTGGCGATAGAGTCTGGTTATTTCCTGCTTATCCGCTTTCCCCAACGTTTCAACAGATTCTTCAAAGATTGTGGCAAATTCATCTTTGCTCACATGACTATTTCCCTTGGACCAAGTAAAGTGTCGATGCTTATTTATGAAGTCCTGCGCCTGCTGAAATCTGCTGTTACGGCGTGGAAATCTTGAGTCAAAAAAGAGGATTATGTAGCGAATCAGGTATTCAGGGAGGCGGTCATAGTCAGAGCGGTCCTGCCAGAAGTTACGGTTGTCATTGAGTAGACAGATCTCTTTGAGAAAGAATTCGTCAATTTTTTCTGGTGGTAGAGCCTGAGGAACGCTTCTGGCAAAGCTCTCTGTGAAATGCTTCTGCAGGTTCAAGGATGCGTAGAGGTAAGACTTCAACTCATGTTCCTTGAGTCGCGACTCTTCACCAAGGAAGTACTGTTCGAGTTCATCTCGTGATCTGTTGAGTAGCTTTGCTTCAAGGCGTGGTGGTATTTTGAATACCCGGCCCTGATCGGTGGAACCGAAACGAAGAAAGTGGATCCGCCTTTTGTCAAAAGAGTGGGCTTTCAGACCAGTAAGGGAGATCAGTTTTGTTCCGGGGGGCAGGAATGATGCGTGGGTGCAGCGCGGAAAAAAATGTTCCATCTTCCGCTGTACTCCAGGGTCAACAAAGGGCCACAGGAGGTGTTCAAGCTCTGTTTCCAGGTCGCGGCCACAGAACTGCGCAATCTTGTGGACAAGATCAGGGTTTAAATGGAAGCAGGTGTCGTTGGGATAGTGAAGATGCTGTCCCGGATCGGTTCCAAGGTCAGTAAGTTTTCTGCTTCGAAAAACATTTTTGGTGTTATCCCAGAATGTGAGGCGGAGGCAGTATCGTATCGGACGACTGAGCACAGTGCGGAACAGATAGATGGTGGGAAGGGGAGCACCATGTTGTGTCAGGTTGTTATTCAGCACAGCTCAGAATAAGTTCTTTGAGTCCGGTGATGAATCGGGGGTTGCAGTTCAAGGACTTTGTGGATCGAAGGCGTATACCAAGATCCTCTGCCTGTTTCCGGTAGAGCATGTCAATCTCATAAAGGGTTTCAACATGGTCGGAGACAAAGCTGATAGGGACCATGAGGATATTTTTACAACCATTTTCGGCAAGGGATTTCAGCATATCAGGTGTTGATGGAGAAAGCCATTCAACGGGCCCTGATCTGCTTTGAAAACAGAGCTTTCCTGGCAGGCAGGTTATTTTTTCAATGTGCTGAATACTCGCCTTTATATTATCAACATAGGGGTCGCCCTCCTCGATGAAGGAGACCGGAAGGCTGTGGGCACTGTAAACAACTTCTGGTTTGTCAGGTGAAAATTTCTTCACTGAGTCGATGATGTTGTCAGCTACAGTCTTAATGTAGTTCGGCTGGGTTGGCCAGGATTCTATAACGGAGAGGGAAAAAACGTGTTTGGACCTACTGATGGCACGTTTGAGCTCCTGGATAGAGGAGCCGGTGGTTGCACAGGAGAAGTGAGGGTAAAGTGACAGGGCAATAATGTTCCTGAGACCCCTGTCAGCAAGTTGTTGCAGGGCGCTGTCAGTATCGGGTTTCCAGTACCGCATGGCGCAGACAACAGTGAATTCACCATGGGGGCGGAGTGCCTTCTCGAGAGCGTGTGCCTGGTCAATGGTAATAGTGGTAAGTGGTGAGCCGCCGCCTATTTTTTTATAGGTTTCTATGCTTTTGGGTGCCCTTTTCCTGGCTATAAGCCAAGCAAGGGGCTTCTGCATAAAAAATGGACCAAGTCGAATAATCTCCCGATCAGAAAAGAGATTATAGAGGAAAGGGCGTACATCAGCAGGTTTTTCGGGGCCGCCCATGTTCAGGAGTATTACGCCTGTTGCTTCTGTTGTCATTGCAGTTACGTTACTACTGTTATCAGTACCTTTCGCCATAAAGACTGTAATGAAAAACAGGTAAGCGAGGCACGAGACTTTGTGAAAGATTTTTTAAATCAGAAGTTTAGGACTACCTCCAAGGCACTTTTACCCCTCAAGGGAGTATAGGAAAGGGTCCAGCGACGCTAAAAAGTTTTCCGATTTGCAGGGTTAGTCTGTTCGTATTTATAGGAACCAACGGTATTAGTATAACAGAATGCATGGCAGTGGAAAAGGGAAATGATATTGAAGTGCTGAATGAAAATTCAGAACAGATCTTGATTATCCTACTATAAAACATATAATAAAAGACAAGACATACTTTTGCTGTCCAGTGATCAATGCTTGGCCAGAAGTTCGTTTTTGTTGATTGCACGGACGACAGAGTTTTGTCAGGGAGCGTGTCTGCGGATGCGTTTGGTGATGATGGTTTGTATCTGGATCATCATTGTAGCTTAATGGAGGAACCGTATGGATTTAAAGGTTGAAACCCGGAATGTTGAGTTGCGAAAAGGCTGGCAGAAAAAGATAGATGAAGAAAAAGATAAGCTGGTACGACATTTCGCTAATTTCGTTCTCCACCTCCGTGTCTCCATTGCGGCAACGGCCCATCACAAAGAGGGAGGGTATGAGCTGAAACTTGTGGCCTCTGTTCCCAATGATACGGTTGTTGTAGCAAGAAAAGGGGAGAATGTCGGTCCCCTGCTTGTGGAAGCATTTGACGTGTTATCTCTACAGATGAAGGAAATTTTACGGAAGAAACGCAAGGCCCAGAAAGGAGCCGATCTCTCATTTACTGAAGGTGCACAGTATGGTGTGATTCGTAAGTTGTCTCCCTATGAGTCATATGGTTTTATTGTGAGCCAGGATGCCCGGGAGATCTATTTTCATGAGAATGCTCTTAAAGATGTCTCCATAGATGCGCTCACTGAGGGAGATACTGTGATGTATGGTGAGAGCCTTGGCGATAAAGGCCCTCAGGCTTCCTGGGTACGAGTAAGTCGTTAAAAGTAAATAACGTTAGTGGTACTAGCCGGGCCCGGTGCTGAATGTCAGCACCGGGCCTTTTCTTTTGCAGGCCACTTGCTATTCCAGTGGTGCAATGGTAAAAAAGTCTTTCGTGTTGTGAGGATATAAAGGAATTATACTCTGGAGCCGGCATCTGACAGTGCAAGGCCAGGTTTTTTGATCAGGCAGTGAACCTTTTCAGGCTGCCCGATCACCTTATCGTATGAACCAGTCAAAAATCTGATTGTCGTGGAATCTTCTACGGTAAAACCTGTAGCTTGGGCTCTTAAGCCGTTTGCTTGCAATCTGCTACTATTTCTCGTGAGGAACGCCTGTGAGTGACGAAGTATACCTTGTTGATGGTAGTGCCTATATTTATCGGGCCTACCATGCAATTGCTCCTTTATCCAATGATCAGGGGATGCCAACCCACGCAGTTTTTGGGTTTTTGAATATACTGAAACGTCTCCTTAAGGAGAAGGAACCACAATATCTTGCAGTGGCCTTTGATATGCGTGGCCCTGTTTTTCGTCACGATATCTACCAGCAATACAAGGCGAATCGTCCTCCCATGCCGGACGACCTGGCTGTGCAGATTCCCTATATTAAAGAACTTGTAACGGCCATGAATATTCCCTGCTTTGAACGTACCGGAATTGAGGCGGATGATATCATTGCCTCGGCAGCAAAGATTCTCAGTGAGCAGGGTCTGAAGGTTATAATAGTGTCCGGGGACAAGGATTTGCTTCAGCTTGTTGATGATCAGGTAGTCGTGTGGGATCCCATGAAGAACAAGGTCATGGATGCTGCTGCGGTGAAAGAAAAATATAGGGTTACCCCAAAGCAGCTCCTTGACTGTTATTCACTCATGGGGGACAGTTCAGACAATATTCCTGGCGTTCCTGGGGTTGGACCCAAGACTGCAGAGAAACTTATCAATGAGCATGGCAGTCTTGAGGGCGTGTATGTTGCCCTTGACGCAATGAAAAAATCAAAGTTGAAAGAACGGCTTGGTGATAACAGAGATGCTGCTTTTCTTTCAAGAGATTTGATGCGGTTAAAGTATGATGCAGAAGTACCGACGCAACTCAGCGGATACCTTCCCGGTGATCCAAATGAGGAACAGTTGTATGATCTTTACACCCGCTTGGGTTTTAACAGTCTGGTGAAGAAGGAAATAAAAGCTGTTGCAGTCCCAACAAGAGGGTTTTCCTTGGTGCGAAGTGCTGAGGAATTACAGGATATTGTGGTTCGACTGCAGGATACAGATATCCTGGCCATTGACACTGAGACAAGTTCCCTTGACATCAGGAAGGCCTCCCTTGTTGGTATATCCTTCTGCAGTTCTCTGGAATCCGCCTGGTATGTCCCCATGTCGCACTGTTCTTCTGATGGCTCCCCTGCTGTAGGGCAGATCCCTGTGGATGTGGCTCTTGAAATCCTGAGTCCGCTCCTGCAATCGACACAATTGCCTAAATTGGGTCATAATATAAAGTACGATTATTCAATTCTGGAACAGTCAGGTGGGTTTTCCATGAAGGGTCCATTGTATGATTCCATGATTGCAGCTTATCTGACAGAATCTGGAAGAAGGTCATTAAAGCTTGATGAACTCTGTCTTGAACATGGCTATCGTCTCACCTCTTTTGAGGAGGTGGTGGAGGATCCTAAAAAGGAGAATTGCTTTGCCCATGTTGATCCGGTCAGGGCGTGTGAATACAGCTGTGAAGATGTTTTTGGGTCGTTGTTGCTGTGGCAGAAATATCGTGACAAATTAAAAGAGACTGGGCAGTTTGACCTGTTCGTAAACATTGAGACGCCGCTTCTTCCGATTCTGGCTGATATGGAGCAGGCAGGAATAGGGGTGTCTGTGACTGTCCTTGACCAGCTTGAGGAAGAGTTTCAGAAGGAACTTGATTTGTTGCAGAAGGAAATCCATTCCCTTGCCGGATACAGTTTCAATATCCAGTCTCCAAAACAGCTCGGTGTTCTTCTCTTTGAAGAGTTGCAGCTTCCCCATGGGCGCAAGACCAAAACCGGTTATTCCACAGATATGAAGGTTCTTGAGAAGCTGGCAGCCAAACATGAAATTCCAGCTAAGATAATGCGGTACCGGATTATTGCCAAGTTGCAGTCCACCTATGTTAAAAAACTCAAGAAATTAATAGATCCTGAAACGGGTAGGGTGCATACTTCTTTCAATCAGACGGTAACTGCAACTGGGAGACTGTCGTCGAGTAATCCCAATATGCAGAATATTCCCATCCGCAGCGAGGAAGGAAATCGGATTCGGGGTGCCTTTGTCCCTGCCCAGGATATGATCTTTCTCTCTGCAGACTATTCTCAGATCGATCTTCGGGTACTTGCTCACTATTCACAGGATGCGGCACTGTTACATGCCTTTCGCAATGGTGACGATATTCATTCCCGTACTGCTTCTGAACTGTTCGGGGTCTCTCCATTGTTGCTTACTTCAGAGATGCGGCGTGTCGCCAAGTCCATAAATTTCGGTATTGTGTATGGTATGTCCAGTTTTGGCCTTTCAAACCAGCTCAATATCAGTCGCAAAGAGGCCAGCCGATTTATAGAGAAGTATTTCAACCTCTATGGTGGTGTAAAAGAGTTCATGATGCGTGTTGTTGAGCAAGCTCGCATTGATGGTTATGTCACCACTCTGCTGAAGCGACGCCGCAATCTTCCAGAGATAAATATAAAGAATAAGACCAGGAGGGAGTTTGCGGAACGAACGGCCATTAATACCCCCATTCAGGGAACTGCGGCAGATATTATAAAACTTGCCATGATTCGTGTGGTCCCTGCATTACGGAGCGAAAATCTGTCAGCGCAGTTGTTGCTGCAGATCCATGATGAATTGGTTTTTGAACTTCCTGAAAGTGAACTTGAGGCAACACAGAGAGTGGTGAAGGATGCCATGGAGAATGCGCTGGCACTTGATGTCCCACTTGTGGTTAACTTTGAGGTGGGGAGCAGTCTTGCAAAAAATACATGACATTGAAACAGGCACTTACTTGCAGTTTATCTGTGTTAAAGTTACCACCAAGTCACTTGTCGGGTTAGATGGTTTTCAGTTTTCTTAAAGTACAAAAAAAACCTGCAACGGGAAAACTGTTGCAGGTTTTTTTTGTTATCCCCTTTCGTGCAGTGGTACAAAGTCGCGTTTTTTATGACCGCGATAGATCTGTCGAGGCCTTCCAATACGTCGATCTTTGGTGTCTCCCATCATTTCCATCCAGTGGGAAATCCAGCCGGGTAACCTGCCCATGGCAAACATCACTGTGAACATGTCTGTGGGGATTCCCATTGCTCGATAGATGATACCGGAGTAGAAGTCGACATTGGGGTAGAGATTTCTACCGACGAAGTATTCATCACTTCTGGTGATCTCTTCAAGCTGCATGGCAATCTCAAGGAGTGGGTCGTCGACATTCAAAGCCTTGAGTGTCTGTTTGCATGCCCTTTTTATGATAGTTGCACGCGGATCAAAGGTCTTATATACTCTGTGTCCGAAGCCGGAGAGGCGAAATGGGTTGTTGGGATCCTTTGCCTTTTTGATATATTTTTCAAAATCGTTGTTATCCTGGTGGATGGCTTCGAGCATCTCAATTACGGCCTGATTAGCTCCCCCATGGAGTGGTCCCCAGAGGGCACTTATGCCAGCTGATATGGATGTGTAGAGGTTGACGCCGGCGCTGCCTACAAGGCGGACCGTTGACGTTGAACAGTTTTGTTCATGGTCTGCGTGGAGGATGAGCAGTTTGTTCAGAGTGGCAACCACTTGAGGATGAACCACATAGGGCTTTACTGGTTTATCGAACATCATATTGAGGAAATTACCACAATATGAGAGGTCGTAACGGGGGTACACCAGCGGGTGGCCAATAGATTTTTTGTAGGAAAAGGCGGCAATGGTTCTGATTTTGGACAGAAGCCGTGCTGCAATTTCCGGTAAATCTTCCCCGGAGTCTCCAGTCATTTCAGGGTAGAAATTGTGCAGAGTATTGACCATGGTGGAGAGGATGGCCATGGGGGATGCATTTGGTGGGAAATGGTCAAAAAAGTGAATCATGTCCTCATGGATAAGAGCAAATCGAGATAATAGTGCTCGGAAGTCATTGAGCTGGGTCTGGGTCGGAAGCTCACCCATAAGAAGAAGGTAGGAAACTTCCACAAAGGAACAGTTCTCGGCCAACACATCGATTTCATAGCCACGGTAGTTGAGAATGCCTTTCTCGCCATCAAGGAAAGTGATGTCTGAGCTGCATGATCCGGTGTTCATGTATCCGCTGTCAAGGGTGATGTATCCGGTTGTGCTACGCAATTCGCGGATGTCTATAGCCTTGTCGCCGGCGGTTCCCGTTATTATGGGGAGCCGGTAATTGTTACCTTCTATTGTCAATGTTGCATGTTTTTCTGACATCGTGTACCTATGTTTCTGTGCTCTGGGCAGAGCATATTGCTGTTTGGTGGATTCATATCGCACCAGGAAAATTGAGATGCAGGAGTAAGGGAACACATCAGTGCCATAAACCCAGGTGTTTTGCCGTGCTGACGTTTTTTGGGCTGCCAAGCGGGCTGCTATTTCTAACAGAAAAATTTACTCCCGAACCTTTAACGTAACAGAAGTTTGCTCTAAAAGCAAGTTTCGGGATAATGTCCATAAGTATTGCCATGTGAACCATGGCTTGTCACAGAGGGATTTATTTATGTCGTTGTCAGCACAAGGCGTTGTTAATCAAGAGTTATATGAAAAGAGGATCAGGCAGTTCGAGGATGAAGTGGCAGTATATCCAGTGAGCTGTGAGAAGCTTGCTGCTGGACGTGATGACAGGGAGTGGCTTGATCAGGTGATCCTGGGAGGAGCTAAAGTCGTCCAGCTTCGAGATAAGGAGAGTTCCGATCGGGACCTGTTGGCCAAGGCTCGGTATTTTCGTGCAAAACCCGTGAGGCCGGGGTGTTGTTTCTGCTCAACGACCGCCTTGATATTGCCCTGCTTGCAGATGCCGATGGTATGCATGTTGGCCAAAATGATATTCCGCCTGCAGAAATTAGAAAACTGGCACCTGATATTTTGATTGGCTTCTCCTGTAACACGGAGGAGCAGACGGTTTTGTTAGGAGATGAGGTTAAAAGGGGAATCAGTGCTGTTTCTTACTACAATATAGGTCCTCTTTTTGAAACTGGAACTAAAGAGGGTTTACATACTTTTCTCGGTCCTGGAGGTATAACCAGATTTTCGCGTCACTGCAGGTTGCCGTTTACGGTCATGGGTGGTATCAAAATGCATCATCTGGATGAGTTGCTTAAGGCAGGAGCAAAAAGGATAGCTGTGGTTACTGCAATCAGTAAGGCTGTAAATATTGCCGCGGAGACGGCGCGTTGGCAGGAGAAAATTATTTCAGTAAGAAAAGAGGACGGTAATGTTTGATACTGGGAAGATCCTGCAAAAACTTCGTGCAGAGATTGAACTTCTCCTGCCATTTGCAGTACCGGAGGAGGAGATTGATGTGGCCCGCGAGTTTCTTGCACGTTTCAAGAAAGATGAGTTTGCACTGAATGTCATAAAGGATTACTACATGACCCTTCCGGAGGCACGTGAAGAGGCCCTTGTGGACATAAGAGTGGTGGAGGAAAAGGAACGGGTCTTTTTATTGTTGCTCAGCACAAACCGGCATCACTACTTCTATCTTGCCAATGATGAAGGTGGGATTTTTCTCGGTGAGTGGCATGAGGGGATACATGATAAACAAGTATTGAAGTTTTTTGATTATTCAAGTCCCGAATCCTTTGAAAAAGCGAACAAGGATGTTGAAAACTGCCGTGAGTATTCGGCACTGGAACGAATGGATGAGGATGTCTGTCCATCATGCGGTGTGAAAAGCAGCATGCTTCACACGCTCGGTTGCCCGGTTGAGGTCTGCCCTTGGTGCGGCGGACAGCTGAGTCGCTGTAATTGTCGTTTTGAGCAGTTGGGTGTGGAAGAGTTGAGTGATGAAACAGGACTCGAGGAACTGGAAGAAAAGCTGCAGAAGAAGGGACGTATTCCCTATGCAAAATCACAGCGTCCCACCTTTATGACAGAAGAGTAGGACGCTGTGATTTTTTATATTATTTGCTGTCCACCTTTTGCAGATAGTGGAATAAATCTGAATCCGCTGACAAGATCAGGGAGGTGTTTTTCCCTATAATACTTGAGTAGCTTTGCAGTGTCTTGTAAAAGGAGAAAAACTCTGGATCCTTACTGTAAATATTTCCATATATCTTAGTGGCTTCGGCATCGGCTTTACCTTTGATTTCTGAAGATTCCCTATTGGCTTCAGAGAGAATAACATTCAATTCCCGCTCCACTTTACCCAGTATCTCCGCCTTCCTGCCTTCACCTGTAGAACGTTTTTCGGCAGCGATTCGTTTTCGCTCAGAGATCATTCGGTCATACACCTTGAGTCGAACTGATTCGATGTAGTTCACACGTTTAAACATAACATCGAGAAGTTCTATGCCGTACTGGGGGGTAACCTTGGCAGCAGCCTCAAGAATATGATTACTGATTTTGTCCCGTCCAAACTTTGGTGGCTCATCATTATTTCTGGGATTGGTCATTGTGGCCAGTGACCAGTCAGAGCTGCGTATGATCTCGATTAGATCATTTTTGTTCACCATATCCCGTACAGTACCATCAATGATATCATCGAGTAGTGACTGAGCCCGTGTTTCGGTCTTTACAGCCTGCATATACTGGAGAGCATCGGTTATACGCCAACGAGCGGAGACATCAAGGTAGACATATGTCTTATCATTTGTCGGGATCTGATTGGGTTCTCCGTCCCAGATCTGAACACGTTTGTCAAAGTAGTTGACGTCCTGAACAAAGGGAAGTTTGAGGTGGAATCCAGCCTCTGTTTTCGGCAGGCCAACTGGAGCACCAAACTGGGTGACCATGGCCTGTTGTCCTTCCTTGAGTATGAAAAAGCCATCATAGACCACGGTAATACTAAGCAATACCAAGCCGACAAGAAAAATTTGTACTATCTGTTTCATGACAGGTTCCTTACTGTTTGGCGGCTGGGGTAAGAGAGTTACTTCCCCGGCTGAGGTTTAAAAGGGGCAGAGGTGTTTGTTGATCCTTGTCCATAATGTAGACAGATTCCACTGTAGGAATAACATTCTGCATAGTTTCAAGATACATCCGTTTTCTGGTGACGTAGGGGGCGTTTTTGTACTCTGTCAGAATGGAAAGAAAACGTTGCGATTCACCTCGTGCATCATTTACTCGGGCTACAGCATAACCGTGCGCCTCTTCAATGAGCTGTTTCGCCCTACCACTAGCTCTGGGGATCTTCTGATTATAAATTTCCTCTGCTTCGTTGACCAGACGTTTCATGTCCTGGTCTGCTTCGTTCACCTCATTGAATGCAGGTTTAACCTGGTCAGGAGGATTAATGTCCTGAAACTGTACGGTACCAACGGCGATACCAGCCTGTAGATTTCTCAACTCTTTTTGGAGTTCCTGTTTGACTTCAGCGGCCAGCAGATCACGATTGGAAAGGACGTAATCAAAATCCATGTTACCAACGATTCGTCTGGTGACACTTTCCGAGAGATCGCGAACGGCCTGACGTACATGTTTGACCTGGAAAAGATATTCTCTCGGGTCGCTGACCCTGTACTGAACAATCCAGGCTACATTGATAACATTTTTGTCGGCTGTGAGCATTAAAGATTCCATATCATAACCGCGTCGTTCAAAGCTGCTCTTCTGACCGGGAAAACGGCTGCGAAATCCGAATTCTTCTTTGCGGATCTCCTCAACATCGACCTTGTAGAGGGTATCTATGTAGGGAACCTTGAAGTGGAGTCCTGACTCTGATATGCGGTTAAACTGGCCGAGGCGCAGGACAACTCCTACTTCAGCAGGATTGATCTTGTAGAAAGAGGAATATATACCCTGTAACACAAGGAGAACCACAACGATGGCCACAATTTTGCCGACAGCGGCGAAGGGGTTGGATGGGCCAGAGTTGGATGGACTTCCTTTGGTGCCATCTTGTTTTGGGGAACCAGAAAAGTAATCCTGAAGCTTTTTAATAAATTGGGCCACCATTTCTTCAGGTGTCTGGGGTGTTTTCTTCTTTCCCCATGGCGGCTGTTGATCCTGGTTGGGCATGAACGATGTCTCCTGAGATGTAATTAACGTTTATGAATATTAAATAAATAATCTTTAATAAAATAATGATTCTTTCGGGGAGTGCAATGTTTTATTTTACTTTTTTTATGGTAAAGCGAGTTGCCAGGCAATAATTATGGCACTAATTGAAATACTGAACAGGGTGGCCTGGACAGCCAACGATTCACGTAACTGTAATACAGCAGGTCTGTTCAGCAGCCAACCGCATCCCAGACCACACCCAAGACCGAAAAAATGTGCACCAAGGTCTGTTCGTTCACCGGAACTGCCAATCATTGCAAGCAGGGCGGTACCTGCTATAAGGGGAAAAACTCGAAGGTATCTTTTGTTACTTCGCAGTTTGCCGCTGATCATGGCCAGCATACCAATGATTGCAAAAACAGCGGTGGAGAACCCCACGAAAAGATGATTGTTGCCGTGGAGTACTACGTTGATGTAATTGGCAAGGGTGGCGGTGAAGAGCATGGAGAACAGCCCCATGCCATTTCCTGTGAGTTTACAGAAAAAGTGGAAGAGAAATCCGCCAAAAAGACAGTTTCCAAGGAGATGAACTGTGTCGGCGTGCAGGGTGAGGGCGGTGATGAGCCGATAATATTCCTGATTCTGAAGGATAGCTTCTGCATCTCCTGCGCCATGAGAAAACCAGAAGGAGTGTTTTTCCCAGGGTCCGGTAACTGTAAAGAACAGAATCAGGCTGCCCAGCAGCAGCAGAGTTGGTGGCTGCAGTAGAGGTATGAAGTTGTGTTCAAGGTCTGCAGGTTCGGGTGGCCAGTTTTCATTTTCTCTTAGATAGGCCTTGAGATGATGGTTTGCCAGGGCGGCATCGTCTGTGAGGACGTAAAGAAGAACGTTGCCCTGCTTCCTGTGACAGCTGTGACGGATTCCAACAGAAGAAAGGACCAGGGAGCAGGAGAATGCTTCCTGGTTATTATCTGTTGCAAAAACAGTAACCTGCTTGTCGGGATTGATAGAATCTTTCGCACCGGGCAGGTTGCCTTCTTTGATCGACTGGTAATCTGACATGCTTGTAAGAAGTAGTCATTAATTTGTTGTTTGGCAATTCATTCGGGAATGTGGTCAGCAGGATACATGCGAAGTTTGATCCTACCTTGTGGAAAGCCGATTGACCATATTGTGAGAATGCTTCCTTTATTGTTTGGAGCCCCTTGTTAATGCAAGGTCTTAACTGTTCGCAGGATTGGGCCGCTGTGCAATATGCCCTTGATATTCTGGTTTGGCACTGATATACCTAAAAGTGTTTTCTGTCGATTATCCGTTTTTGGGTATGCTGGAAAGCAGGTGTTATAGAGTTTCTTCCTCTGAGAAGGAAAACAATCTGTAACAAACAGTGAGATAGTTATTATTTTACACAGAATATGATACTTAACGAAAGCAAATTTATCCGGAGGAAGATTCTTGTTCCGGTTGCGCTTATCTTTATTCTGCTACTGGTTTTCGCAGTTCTGAGTCTTTCGTGGTTGCAACGAAAACATATCGATACTTTCATAGCGCGACAGGATGATGCTGTTCAGGAGTTGTTTTTATCCTATATGGCCAATGATGCGCGACTTATGGGAAATCTTTTGCAGTTCTATGGGGAGAACGCTGGCATTGTTCAGGCCTTTTCTCAGCGTGACCGGAAAAAGCTTGCTGATGTCTATAATCACTTTTATTTCAGATCGCGTTCCGAATCTCAGATTACCCATTTCGCCTTTCTTGAACCTGACGGAAAGGTTTTTTTCCGCTCCCATATGCCCGATAAATATGGGGATTATCCGTACCATGTTTCTGTGAAACCTGAAGAGGCACGTCCGGGTAAAACCATTGCCAAAACAGTTGTCAGTATCCAGGGAAAACTGGTTCTGCGTGTTCTCTATCCCCTCTTTCAAAAAGGTAAGTTGCAGGGATACCTTGCCCATGGCAAGAGAATAGACAGAATTACGGCTGAAATAAAAAAGGTACTTGATACGGATCTTGTTTTTCTGGCAGGAAGGGACGTTGTCAAAAATAGGCAGATCCAACAACGCCTGGCGTGGGCCAATACGGAAAGCGGGGAGTATAAATTTAAAGATTATCTGTTCCTTGCCTCTACTCTGAAGTCCCTGCCCTCGCAATTTGTGTCGACCCTAGACAAGTCGTTGCAGAAATATGGCAGTGATATCTTTACCTTTCGTTTTGAGCATCAGGTATATGTGGTCAAGAAGACGCTCTTGGTGAATCCTGATAACAGCCATATTGCAGATGTCATCCTCCTCAATGATATCAGTGAAGAGACAGCAAATCTGCGGATGCTTTCGGGACTGCTGGTAGTCTTGTCACTGGTAACGGGCATCCTGCTTTTTTTCTTTTTCTATCGCTACACCGTAGGTATCCAGGAGCGTCTTGTCGCCACTCATAATGATCTGCAGAATGAAATCGAGGAACGGAAAAAAGTTGAGCAATCCTTGCAGGATATGAATGATACCTTGGCGGAACGGGTGGAGGAGAGAACCCGGGCACTCAAAAAAAGTAATGCGGAACTGCAGGAATCCAGCGAACGGTTCCAAGTGGTAATGGACAGCATTGACGCTCTGGTGTATGTGGCTGACATGGAGACGTATGAGATTTTATTTCTCAACAAGTATGGAAGTGATATCTGGGGGGATATCTGCGGTAAGATCTGTTGGCAGGCTCTGCAGAGTGATCAGGACGGCCCCTGTGATTTTTGTACCAATGGTCCTATTCTGCCCAGTGATGGTAAACCTGGTTTAACGTATGTGTGGGAACATCAGAACAAAGTGACAGGAGACTGGTTTGAATGCAGGGACCGAGCCATTCGATGGAAGGATGGACGTATTGTCCGGATGGAGATAGCCACCAATATCAACCAGCGCAAGCGTGATGAATCAGAAAAGGCAGCGCTGATGGAACAGTTGTTGCAGTCTCAGAAAATGGAGTCAATAGGCCGACTTGCCGGTGGAGTGGCCCATGATTTCAACAATATTCTCAGTGCAATTAACGGGTATGCCGAAATATGTCTGTTGAAAATGGGGGATGATGGCCCATACAGAGAGGAGTTGGGAATTATCCTTGCATCGGGAGAACGGGCTGCCAGATTGACTCAGCAGCTTCTTGCCTTCAGTCGCAAACAGATAATGAGACAGGAACTGATTGATATTAACATTGAAATAGATGATACGTATAAGATGCTGGAACGACTCTTGGGTGAGGATGTTGAGATTGATATATCCAAGGGTGAGGAGTTGTGGCTGGTGAAAGCTGATCGCTCTCAGCTGGAGCAGGTGGTTATCAACCTTGCCATCAATGCCAGTGACGCCATGCCTACGGGGGGGAAACTTGCCATCGAGACAGAGAATGTTACTTTTGATGGTAAGTACCTGAAGGAACATTATGATATCTCCAGGGGTGATTATGTTATGCTTGCCATTTCTGATAATGGTCATGGTATGGATGCGAACGTTAAAGAGCATATCTTTGAGCCTTTTTTTACAACAAAGGACAAGGGAAAGGGGACCGGACTTGGCCTGGCAATGGTGTATGGTATTGTCAAACAGAACCAGGGTGAAATACAGGTGTACAGTGAACCTGGACAGGGGACTGTCTTTAAGATTTATCTGCCCAGGGCTGCAGAAACTCCTGAGAAAGAAGTGGAAAATGTTCCAGGTAAAAATGACATTGATAGCAGCGGGACTGAGACCATTCTGCTTGTGGAGGACGATACTGTAGTTCGAGAAATGAGCCTGGCGATTTTGAGAGTCCTCGGATACACAGTACTTGAAGCTGAAAATGGCGAAGATGCACTGCAGGTCTGTTCCCACTTCCATGGTGTAATAGATTTATTGCTTACGGATGTTGTAATGCCGAAGATGAATGGTCCGGAATTGGCTGGAAAAATGCGGGAGCTGTTTCCTGGTATCAAGGTTCTTTTTATGTCAGGTTATACTGAAAACGCCATAGTTCACCATGGCGTTTTGGAAGAAGGTGTCAATTTTATTCATAAGCCGATAACTCCACAATCATTGTCTCGAGAGGTGAGAAGTATTTTAGAGTCTTACTCCATGACAAGCTCATGAAAACTTGAAGTTGCAGATGGCTAAGTAGATAAGCATAGACTTCGAAAACCTTCATATCCGACGCGAAAACATTTTCAATTGTTTCGGCGTACTAGAGTACGTCGCAATGATTGAAAATGTGAAGCAGCGAAGGAGGAGAAGAGTTTTTACTTAGCCATTACTCCATAAAAACTGTAATAAAAAAACATGTAAGCGCGGTATGAGACTTCGAGAAAACCGTGAGAGCGTATTGAAATCAGAAGGTTAGAGTTTCTACCAAGGCACTCACATCCCCTCAATGGGGCACAGAAAAGAGTCCAGCGGTTTTAAAAAGTTTTCCGACTTGTCTGGTTAGACAGGTAACGTGGTGGCTGCGTGGAATTTTTGTGAATATACGCTCAGGTGTGTTTCAATATATGGATAATTATCTGAAAAACAAGACCATACTCTGTGTCGATGATGAACCCGGTGTTCTTGATACCTACAGAACAATCCTGGAGGAAGGTAAGGGGCAGGGTACATCCTTACAGGACCTGCTGTCAGCCAGACAGCGGCGTCGAACTGCGGGCACAAAAGGGGCTTTTGCAGAGCAGGAAAAAATACAGACTAAGCCCTCTTTTCGTGTTCTGACCGCGTCCAGTGGTGAAGAAGCGCTGGAGATTGTTCAGCATGAAATCAGTTGTGATAGGAGGATTGCTGTTGGTTTTTTTGACATGCTGATGCCTGGCGGTATTGACGGTCAGGAGACAATTTCCCGGATTCGTGCACTTGACGGCCAGATACTCTGTGCTGTGGTAACCGCCTATACCGATCACAGTACCATGCAGATTGGGGAGATATTTGAAAGTCAGGAAGACTGGTTATACTTTAACAAACCTTTTACTATGGGTGAACTTTCTCAGGCTGCCTTCCACCTGGTCTCTGCATGGAACCGCAGGCGTCGCGAAGAGGTCCTGGTCAGTCAGCTCGAAGCGGTACGGGAAGACCTTTTTGGTATCTTGAATTTTGTCCACGACCTGAACAAAGTACCACCCATGTTGCTGGACCCTCTCTTGAGAGGTGTTCTAGAGCATTTTTTAAGGCTGCTTGACGGGCGTGATGGGTTTGTTCAGCTTGGTGATCAGCATCAAAGTAAGATGATCATTGGAGCAGGCTGCTTTGGAAAAATCACTGTGGATACACTTTCGACCATGAAATCCCAGTGGGATTTTGTTGGAAAGGCAATGCATTCCCGTTCTCCCATGATCCAGGGGGACATGGCAGCGGCTCCTTTGCAGGTTGGTAACATTATCCAGGGTGTTCTCTTTGCTCAGCGGAGCGGTGGGGTACAGCAGGATCTTAAAATGCTGGAAATGTTTGCAAGCCAGGCTGTGAATATGATCCGGAACTCCCAGATGTATCAGGAACTGCATAATACCAATATTCAGCTCACCGCCACCCTTGATGAACTGCAGCAGACCACCGGTCAACTCGTACAGTCAGAAGAGCTTCGGGCTCAGTACGAAAAACTTACCTATTACGATGGGCTCACCGGTCTACCAAACAGGCGTTATCTGGAAGTGTATTTTACCCAGACTCTCTCTCATTGTCTGCGTCAGCAATGTTCTATTGCCTGTCTGATGATTGATGTGGACAATTTTAAGGTTATTAATGATACCCTGGGACATACGATGGGTGATCTGATTCTCCAGGAAATAGGAAGGGTTTTGAGTGAAGATAAGCGTGGTCATGAATTTATCAGCCGCTATGGTGGGGAAGAGTTTGTCATGTTACTGGAAGATATTTCACCTGAAAATGCCATGAAAGTGGGGCAGCGAATTCGTGGTGAGGTTGAAGATCATACCTTTAATGCCAAGGGGGAGCCTCTGAAAATAACCATCAGTATAGGTGTTGCGGTTCTGATGCCCACAGTTACAACTACTCTTACTGAAATTATAGATAAAGCTGACAGTGCTCTCTATGAAGCCAAAAACCGTGGTAAGAATTGTTGTGTTCTGGCTTCTGTAGAGTAACCACTTGCTTCAAATCGAGAACAGGCATTTTTCCATCAACAGTTCCACAAATTAACACGTTACACTGCTTGTCCTGATGAGTGTCCGTCCAGAAACGAGACTTTTTCTTCTAAATCGAGGCGCATAAGAAATTTAACCGCAGTCATGTATCGGATATTCCAAGGACAAAGTACCCAGCTTATTTCAATATTATCAACACTGGGTGAGGAAATTTTAAAGCAACGAAGAGCTAGGAGAAAAAGGCCGTTTCTGGACAGGCACTAGTGAACGTTGGGACAGCAGTGATCTTCAGTGTCTTACTCCATAGAAATTGTAATTAAAAACAGGTAAGCGAGATACGAAACTCTGAGAATATATGAGTGTGAAACAATATTAAGACGTTACAAATAGCGACAAGGCACTTACCTGCAGTTTATCTGCGTTAGTATCATTTTATCACTAAAGACAAGCTCATAAAAACCTGAAATTGTAGATGTCAATAGAAGAATCAAACGATCCTATGGCGGAGATCCTATCCTTGAGGAAAGCTGCGTGGGAGAGGGATGTACCTTTCTGGTGAATCTTCCTTCTGCGGTGAACAAGAATGATAAAATCATCTGACAGTAAAAACGTATGAAGATATCCACCCGACTGTTTCTCTATGTCTCAAGTCTCCTTATCTTGACCTCCATCGGTTTTGGCTACCTTTCCGTGCAGGATGAACGTTTGCATCTGGTGGAAGGAGTAAAGATGACGGCGCGGACTCTTGGCAGAACCCTGGCGGCTACCTTTAAGTACTATCACATGGAGGATCAGCATCAGCGCCTGGGAGAGCTGGTTCATGCAGTGTTACCCCACGAGGATCATATTGAAAATCTTTTGCTGAATATATACGACCGCAACGGTCGACGCATTAACCTCAACTTTGAGCACGGTACAGATAGAAAGAGTCTTATTCGCGGGCGCGAACTTGGGGCCTCTTTTCCCGGTAAACGCGAGCAGATAATAAAAAATGGAGCTCATGAATATTTTTCAGTGGCCAGTCCGATCATGAATAATAATGGTGAGTTTCAGGGCACTGTTGAGGTCTTGCTGTCACTGGATAGTGTGAATAACACTCTGGCTGCTCTGATGCGTAAGTTCATTGCTTTTATCCTCCTTACATCGCTGCTTCTCGGGGTGTTGATCTATCTGGTCAGTCGTTGGAGTATCAGTCTGCCGATTTCCAGACTGAAAGAGGCCTCCAAAAAACTGGGGCATGGAGATCTTCGGCTTAGAATCCAGAAAAGCGGGGTGACAGAGCTTGATGACCTCATTGAGGAGTTTAATCGTATGGCGCTCAATATTGAACGCCAGAACAGTAAAAGAGATGCCCTCTTTCAGGAAAAAATCAGCCTTGAAAGAGGACTCAGGCACCAGGATAAGCTCGCATCTATCGGGCAGCTTGCCAGTGGTCTTGCCCATGAAATTGGTACTCCGCTGAATGTTATCATTGGAAGGGCAGAATATATTCTACAGCAGGCTGATGGAGATCATCCCGATGCCAGAGACCTTAAGATTATCATCAGACAGGCGGAACGTATTGCAAGAATAATGCAGCGGATGCTTACTTTTTCCAGGAAGTCCATAGCTCAGTATAAACAGGTATCTCCTGGAAAAATCATTGATGAAGCTTTCTCCCTCTGTCAGTTGAAGAGGCGGAGTGGCTCTCCGCAGATTGAGCTGGTAATTGAGAACTCAAATCATTATTTTATGGCCGATGAAGATGGGCTGCGTCAACTCTTTGTGAACCTGATGCTTAACTCCTTTCATGTGATGCCGGATGGAGGGCAGATTCGAATCAGGATAGAACATGATAGTGCTAGTGCTGACCGGGATGAGATTGTTATCGTTTATGAAGATAATGGACCAGGTATTGCGTCAGAACTGCATGCCAGACTCTTTGACCCTTTTTTCACCACAAAAGAGATAGGAGAAGGTACTGGTCTTGGCCTTTATATGGTGGCAAACATAATTCAGGAGCACCAAGGGAGTATTGTGCTTGATGGTGAGTTCAAGGGCGGGGCCCGTTTTGTTATCCGGCTGCCCTGTGGTTCCGGCGGTGATGGTGGAAAGGTATGAGGGGGATAGATTTGTGCGGTATCTCTGAAGGTGAGATGAGATGAGTAATCGTAACGGAATAGATATCCTTGTGGTTGAGGACGATCAGGATATGAGGGAGCTTGTCAGGGAAGTACTGACCGAACATGGGCATCGCGTCACTACAGCGGTGAATGGGAAAGATGCGTTGCGTGCCCTTGAGGAAAAGGTTTTTCCGGTGGTCGTTTCTGATATGAAAATGCCAGTGATGACAGGTGAGCGGTTGCTTGCGGAAATCAACACAAGGCTGCAAATGAAACCTTATATTATACTTATCACAGCATTTGGTGATATTGAAGAAGCATTACAGCTGATAAAGAAGGGAGCCTACGATTACATTATCAAGCCCTTCAAAATGGAGCAGTTGCTGATTGCAGTGAACAAGGCTGCAGCTGAACTCGCAATGCGATTGAGAATTGATGAGCTGGAACGGATTAATCGCTGCGGCAGTAAACATCACGGACTAGTTGGGAAAAGTCCTGCCATGTCCAGACTCTTTGATTTTATTGATCGGATAGCTGATTCTTCCGGCAATGTTCTGCTTCAGGGTGAAACGGGAACCGGAAAAGAGCTTATCGCCCATGCTATTCATCAGGCTTCCAGTAAAAGAAATGCGCCTTTTGTGCCGGTAAACTGTGCTGCTATTCCGGAAGGCCTCCTTGAAAGTGAGTTGTTCGGTAATGTCAAGGGCGCCTTCACCGATGCCGCGGCATCTAAAACCGGTCTTTTTGTTGAAGCTGCCGGAGGGTGTATTTTACTGGATGAAATTGCGGAGATGCCCCTTGCTGTCCAGGCTAAGATACTCAGGGTACTGCAGGATAAAGAGGTCCGCCCTGTGGGGTCTAATGTGTCTGTTCCGATGGATACCCGTGTCATAGCGGCAAGCAATAAGAATTTGAAAGAAGAAGTCGCTGCCGGGAATTTCCGAGAGGATCTCTATTACAGGCTCAATATATTTAAAATTGAGATCCCCCCCCTTCGTGAACGGCGCGAGGATATACCCCTCCTTATCAGTGAGTTCCTGGATGCCCATGAGCAGCGTGGCATAAAGGCGGAAGTTTCAAGGGAAGTTCTACGATTTTTCCTTGATTACCCGTGGCCAGGGAATATCAGAGAGCTTGAAAACGTGATAGAGCGTTGTGTCTTTCTTGCCGATAAAGGGATGATAACCCTTCAGGATCTCCCAGGTGACATGCTCGAAAGCTGTCGTATTGATGAGGAGACTGGGTTTGGTTCGGTCAAACCACTGGCAGAACTGGAATTGGAGTATGTCCGTTATGTGCTCGAAAAATGTCAGGGAAATAAAAAAAAGGCGGCAAGTCTCCTTGGTATTAATCGTAAAACCATCCATCGCAAACTGGAAGGTCAGAAAGTCTGATTTTTATTTTCCAGTTCAAGGGACATTTTGTCCTTCTGTGTCCATTGTTGTCCCATTGTACTCTCGTCTGTTTTCTCAGTTGTCTATCTATCTCCCTCCCCAAGTCCTGCTGTAAATTTTTTGTTGCAGGCTATTGCCAGGTTTTGCCAAGGTTTTTGTGACTTTTTTTCTTCACGCCTTTGGTCGCGCTTTCATGGCATAGCGATTGCTGACAGTTTGTCTTGTGATCATTGCTCTGAATACAGATCATTTTTCCCTTTTCTCCGCATCTCCGGTTGGAAGAGTATTCTGACGACCGGGGATGATTTTATTGTGGCGGGAACGTCACAGGCAAAATCCAAGAAAATGAGGTTTCATGAAGAAGAGTTCAAAAAAAACAGGCATTGCTCTGCTGCTTATCCTGGCAGGAGTGGGAGTACTCATTTTAAAAGGGGTTTCAGATACAGGAGTTTACTATCGAACTGTCAGTGAGGTGCTCATTGACAGTAGTCTTCTTGAGGAACGTGGCGTGAGGATAAGTGGTGAGGTTGAGGGGGGAACCATCACCTATGACCAGCAGGAACTGAAACTCATCTTTGTGGTGCGGGACCTTGAAGAAGTAGAAAAGACAATGAAGGTCGTTTACATCGGTATCAAACCGGATGCCTTTGATGCAGACGTGTAAGTGATTCTCGAAGGGCGTTATGAAGCTTCGCAGAATACGTTTTTCGCTGAAAAACTGCTGGCAAAATGTCCTTCAAAGTATGAAGGAAAAACTGAACAGGAGAAGGAGTAACTATGGTAACCTTGGGGAATCTGTCGCAGTCGGCGGCTTTTATGTGCAGCCTTCTGGCTATGGTCCTGCTACTGACCGGGCTAATGCGAAATGATCTGCGATTTATAGAGGCTGGCCGTCGTGCTCTCACTGGAGTCGCTGTCTTTGCAAGTATGGCAGCTTTTTCGCTGGCACGCCTGTTCATGACCGATAACTTTCAGGTGGAATATGTAGCATCATATTCCGATCGGGCTCTGCCAATTTTTTACAAAGCAACGTCCTTCTGGGCTGGCCAGAAGGGGTCACTGCTATTCTGGGCATGGGTGTTGAGTATTCATGTTGCCATGGTGGCCTTTAATACCAGAAAAGAGACTACTCGTAAGAACACTCCATATATTTATCTTGTTCTGGCAGCTATTGTCAGCTTCTTTTTTCTTCTTCTCATAACTGTTTCCTCTCCCTTTGAACCTCTGGCCTATGTGCCAAAAGACGGGAATGGCCTTAATCCCATGCTGCAGAATCCGGGAATGATTTTTCATCCCCCCACTCTGTTTCTTGGTTATATTGGTTTCACAATACCTTTTGCCTATGCCATTGCTTCTTTGATATCGGGAAAAGTTGACCCTGACTGGCTGAAAAAGACCAGGCGCTGGAATATTTTATCCTGGATCTTTCTCACCATTGGTATCATTCTTGGCGGTCAGTGGGCCTATGTTGAGCTGGGATGGGGAGGGTTCTGGGCCTGGGATCCGGTTGAAAATGCCTCTTTTATTCCTTGGCTGATTTCTACAGCATTTATCCATACTTCTATTATCCAGGAACGTCGGAATATTATGAAAGTATGGAACATGTCGCTCATTGTTCTAACTTTTTTAACCTGTATCTTCGGGACATATCTGGTCCGGAGCGGGATCCTTCAGTCTGTCCATGATTTTGGCGCAACCGGACTTGGCGGCTACTTTCTCGTCTTTATGATTGTGACTGCCGTGGGAAGCATTATTCTCATTGCCGAGAGTTATGGAGACCTGCGAACCGCGCACTCCTTGGAGTCTCTTGTCTCAAGGGAGTCTACCTTTCTTTTTAATAATGTGATTTTACTGGCCATTGCCTTCTCTACTTTCTTTGGCACTATTTTCCCTCTTATTTCTGAGGTCATAACCGGGAATAAGCTTACAGTAGGTGAACCATTTTTCAACATGGTGAATACACCCCTGTTTCTTCTGCTCCTGGCAATAACGGGGCTCTGTCCTCTGATTTCCTGGCGCAAAGCCTCAATTAACAATCTGAAACAGAATTTTATGTATCCCTTTGGATTGGCGTCTGCTGGAGGAGGGGTGATGTTCGGTTTTGGTATTCGGGAGTTTTATCCGTTGATGGCTTTTACTCTGTCACTTTTTGTTTCCGCCACCATTGTGCTGGAATTTATTGGTGGTGCAAGGGCCAGAAAAAAACTCACCGGTGAACCCATCCTGCTGGCATTTCCAAAAGTAATCTGGAAACTTCGTCGCCGCTATGGTGGATATATTGTCCATTTTGGAGTGGTACTGGTGGTGGTTGGAATTACCGGTTCCACGGCCTTTAAACTTGAAAAGGAGACCACTCTGCAACGTGGCGAAGTCATGAATATTGGAGATTACACCCTGCAGTACAAAGACTTTAACAGTTTCCAGGATAGGAACCGAACTGTCTATGCTGCCACCATTGGAGTGGTTAAAGACGGCAAGGCCATGGGTGACATGTTTACAGAGCGACGCTACTATATAAATGCGAAGCAGCCCACTACCGAAGTGAGCGTTCGGATGAGTCTCAAGGAGGATCTTTATCTGACCATGCCAATGATTGGCAAGAATGATGAAATCACCATAAAGGCGGCAGTAAATCCTTTGCTGGTCTGGGGATGGATTGGAGGTACGTTTATGGTTGTTGGTGGTATTATGGCAATTATCCCATCACGTAGAAGGAGGCTGGCTGTATGAGAAATATGTGGATACTCTTGTGCTCTTTGCTCCTGTTCAGTCAAGCTGCAACAGCACAGGCCTTGACAAGGAGTGAGGTCGAAAAGAACCTGATCTGTTATGCCTGCCCCGGAGAGCCATTGAATATTGATCGTTGTGGTGGTGGAGATCAGATGCGTGCTGAAATTGACCGCAGGCTGTCTCTGGGACAGAACAAGGAAACAATATTGGAATATTTCGTACAGAAGTTTGGTGATACTATCCTCACTGCTCCCCCTCAGAAAGGATTTAATCTGGTTGCCTATGCAGCTCCTTTTGTCGGGCTGCTTATTGGCTTGGTTGTTGCGGTGATGTTTGTCTGGAAGTGGGCAACTGCAGGGAAAATATCCAGGGGCAGGGGAGATGAAGATGCGGAAGGTGCTGCCTTGTATAGAGACATGGAAAAGCAGGTGGAAGATGAGCTTGAAAAATTGGAGAATGACTGATGACTGTAACCTTTTTTATTTTGATTATGGTATGCGTTTCGGCCTATTTTCTGTTTCCTCTACTGCGGTCCGAAGAGAGATGGTTGGCCGACGAGGATCACGGAGCTACCCGCAGGAGTCTTGAGGCAGAGAAGGAGTCTTATCTGCGGGCTATGAAGGATATCGAGTTTGAGCATGCCTCAAATAAAATTAATGATTCGGATTACGCTGACCTCAAACAGCATTATGGGGCTCTGGCCGCAAAATCGATCCGTGCCATTGAGCTGTTAAATGATGATGCTGAACCGATACCTGAAGAACCACAAGACCTGTCAGCTGGTCAGGTTGAGTTGCAGAAAAAACTTGCAAGGGAGGTTGCTGACGTCAAGGAAAAGCTTGATGAACTCGAAATCAGCTGGGACAACGGTGCAGTTGATGATGCCCGGTATGTAGAGTTGCACGATGGATTCATGGAACAGCATGAAAACCTTGTTGCCAGGATTGAAAAGGCCAGTGCCTGAGATGTCCGATTTCCTGACGGTTAAAAATCTCTTTAAAGAGTATGAGGGATACAGGGCCCTGAGAGGGGTGACTTTCGGTCTTGCAAAGGGGGATTTCCTGAGCCTGTTTGGGCCAAATGGCGCGGGCAAAAGCACTCTGCTTGGAATTATCTCAACGTTGGTATCACCAACTTCCGGGCAGATCGAAATCAAAGGATTTGATCTCACGGAGGAGCCGGAACAGTTCAAGAAACAGCTGGGGGTCATTTCACATCATTCTCTGCTTTATGATCATATGACGGCTCTTGAAAACCTGGTCTTCTATGCCTCCCTCTATAAGCTCAAAGACCCGGAAAAGACAGCTGTTGAATTGTTGCGTGTTGTGGAACTGTATCCACGGCGTCATTCCCGGGTCGGGCAGTTTTCGCGGGGCATGCGGCAACGCCTCAGTGTGGCACGGGCACTGGTAAACGATCCTTCACTGTTGCTACTTGATGAGCCATACAGCGGGCTTGATCAGGATGCTGCAGCAATGTTAACGGAACAGCTTGCTGAACTAAAGAGTAAAGAACGTACAGTGATCGTGGTAACTCACAATCTGGATCATGGGCTGAATTCGGCAACAAAAGTTGGGATTCTTGCGGCAGGACGTCTGGTTTTTATGGAAGCGCGAAACAGAGTTGATCGAGCCTTGCTTGAAGCAGAGTATCTCAGGCATGTTCAGGGGGATGGGGAGGCATGAGTGGCTTCTGGCTTATTTTGCAGAAAGACCTGTACGCTGAATTCAGGAGACCTGAATCTGTGATCGGCATGGTCTTTTTTGGGTTTCTGCTTCTGGTTATTCTGAACCTGGCCATCCCGCTTGGCTCGGAAATTTCTCCAGAGACAGGGGCTGGGATTCTCTGGGTGACAATTACTGTCTCCTCAATTCTCGGTCTCAGCAGAACCATGAGTCGGGAAAGGGAGAACCGGTGCATGGATGGCCTGCTGCTGAGTCCTGTGAGCGTTGAAGCACTTTTTGCTGCAAAAATGGCAGTGAACGTTGTGTTGGTGCTTCTTGCAGAATGTTCCATTATCCCACTGTTTTTTATTCTTTACGGTGACGGTTTCTTTACGTCTCTGCCAATGCTTGTTTTGGTTGTCGTGCTTGCCAATGTTGGTTTTGCGGCTATAGGGACACTGTTTTCTGCCATTACTGCCGGGACGAGCCGAAATGAAGCTTTGCTTCCACTGCTGTTTTATCCATTAGTTATTCCTCTTATCAGTATCACGGTAAAGGTGACATCAATGATATTTCAGGGTGCTGCAGTGGCCGATTATTCCTCATGGCTTTACGTAATGATCGCCTATGGGTGTATCTTTACTGGACTTGGGTTTCTGCTCCTGGATCATGTTGTCGGTGAGTAGGACCCTACTTTTAAAAAACGTTTTTATCAGGATTATTTATGTTAATTAAGAAAGACCAGATGGTGCTCATTGTGGCTGCTCTATTGTTTGGCGTCGCAATTTATACTGTCTTTGTCTATGCACCCACGGAACTGGTGATGGGGCCGATCCAGAAGATATTTTACTTTCATCTGTCCAGTGCGCTGGTGGCCTTTTTGTCCTTTTTTACTGCATTTGTCAGTGGGATTTTGTACCTGATTCGAAAAGATCTGAAATGGGATGTTATTGGGGTGGCCAGCGTTGAAATCGGGCTCGTGTTTACAACGCTCGTTCTGATCACCGGCGTACTCTGGGGCAGGCCGGTGTGGAATACCTGGTGGACCTGGGATCCAAGGCTTACTACGTCACTTATCCTCTGGTTCATTTATGCCTCTTATTTTATCTTACGTTCATCAGTGGAGCGACAGGATACGCGAGCTGTTTTTTGTGCTGTTCTTGCCATTGTCGGCTTTGTCGATGTACCCATTGTCTTTTTATCGGCCAGGCTGTGGCGAACTATTCACCCTGTGGTGATACGGGCAGGTTCAATTGATATGGCCCCTGAGATGGTAACGACACTGTTGGTGTCCCTTGGTACTTTTACACTTCTCTGGGCTCTTCTTTTGTACCAGAGAACGAGAACACTTACCCTGGCCTGCAGGGTGCAAAACTTTGAAAGACAACTGGATGGAGAAGTGCTATGAGCAGTGAACTGTTTTTAATCGCAGGGTATATGGTTATTTGGGGTGGCATTTTTGGTTATGTCTTTTATGCCGCCCGGCAGCAGCACCTCCTGGCTGCAAGAGTACAGGTGCTTGAAGAACTGATAAAAGAAATGGAGCATAGAAATGGTTGATGTAAGGTCGACTAAGGAAGTAGTGGTTATCGCCTTTTTCTGGATGGTAACAGCAGTTATGGTACTTTTTGCACTGGTTAATATCTCTGGAAACAAGATTCCTGAGAGTAGCCCTCAAGATACTGCAATGGTGTCGCAACAGAGCCAGAAGATGGTTATTGAGGAAAAGATTGCAACGTATAAATCCATTCTTGCCAATAACCCGACCAGCATCAGAGCCCTGGTGGAGTTAGGTGATATCTACTTTGATTCCGGCAGATATAAAGAGGCCATTCCTATTTTCTTAAAGGCCTCTGCAGTTGGTGCTGCAACTGTCCATGTGGAGAATGACCTGGGGTTACTGTACTTGAATATCAATGAGTACGATCTAGCCATTGAACGGTTTCAGAATGCCCTTGATGTCGATCCATCCCACGTGGATTCTCTTTTTTATATCGGCGTGATTCATCAGTATAATGGAGATGCAGAAATGGCTGAAAAGGTTTTTGAAAAGATCCTGGCAGCAAATCCATCCCCACAGTTGGTTCAAAAGGTTAACGAACAGCTTGAAGGAATAAAAAACCGGTAGTAACTGCTGACTCGGTGAGCATCTATCTGCTATTGCGCTGTTATGTTAACGTGTTTCTGCTTTCCTCAGTACTTGATCAATCAAACCACTTTATGGTGTTTACAATATCTTGAAATCGTTCCTCACATGTGCCACTGAATAACTTCTTGCAGCAGGTCTCGACGGGTTGTCGGTAAAGTAGAACAGTTGCTTGGGCGGAATAACCCAGGGTTTGTTGTCAGTTTGTTGAGTGCGATTTTTTTTAACCAGGTGTATCGAAACCAGCAACAAATGCCGCTTCGCTCCTGAGTGTATTTTATTGAGTTGAAGGCTGCATGGAGTAATCCGACACATTTCAAGTAATGATTAATTATATTGTCACAGGGTATTTTGCTTTCATGGTTCAGCCCTTTTTTGATTCATTCAGTGCTATCCGCAGAGCAAAACAAGAACCACAGGTTAAGACATGCTGCTGAAACAGAAAAGAAATGTTTGCTGAACAGGCCTGTGAGATATGTGGGATAAACTCTATTTCCCCTTGCCACGACAAAAGAAATCCATCCGGCAAGTACGGCCTGAAAAACTCCACTTAAAGCTGCGATTAACTCCTGCTTAAAGTTCTTGAGACCGCATCTTTCCAGCCATCATACTTCCTGGCTCGCAGTTCATCGTTAATGGATGGAGAAAAGCGCTTGTCACGTTTCCAGCTGACAGCAAATTCCCTCGGGGCAGGGAAGAGTCCCTGATAGAGTCCCGCAAGATATGCGGCACCAACTGCCGTGGTTTCAAGAATTACGGGTCTATCCACCGGTGCATTAAGAATATCAGCCAGAAACTGCATGGTGTAATCAGAGGCCACCATACCACCGTCTACACGCAGTACGATATCAGAACTGTGCGTCACGTCTCCCTGCATTGCCTCAAGCAGATCCCGTGTCTGATAGCATACGGATTCCAGGGCAGCCCGTGATAGCTCGGCAGGACCTGTCGCTCTGGTAATTCCAAATATCGCCCCCCTGGCATCGGAATCCCAATGGGGTGCGCCAAGCCCGGTAAAGGCCGGAACCAGATATACATCCTGGTTCACATCGGCTTTGCGGGCAAGCTCTCCACTGTCTGAAGCACTCTCGATAAGGCCAAGAGCATCCCGCATCCACTGAACCGCTGCTCCTGCGACAAAAATTGAGCCTTCAAGGGCATAGGTTGTACATCCATCAAGCCGATAGGCGATGGTTGTTAATAATTTATTCTTTGAGACAAATGCCTCCCTGCCGGTGTTCAAAACAATAAAACAACCGGTGCCATACGTTGACTTAATCATACCTGGTTCAAAACATGCCTGGCCGACAAGAGCCCCCTGCTGATCCCCGACCATTCCCCGGATTGGAAGTGGGGCACCGAACATACTGTTTTCACACAGTCCAAAATCAGCGGAGGAATCTTTCACTTCAGGAAGCAACGCCTCCGGGATATCCAGAAGTTGCAGAATTTCCTGGTCCCAGATGTTTTCATGAATATTGTAGAGCATGGTGCGGGATGCATTGGTCGCATCCGTTGCATGCTGTTTTCCACCGGTCAGTCGCCAGAGAAGAAAAGTATCAACGGTTCCAAAGGCAAGTTTCCCGGCATGGGCTTTTTCCTTTGCACCTGGCACATTATCCAGTATCCACCTGATTTTAGTCCCGGAAAAATAGGAATCAAGCAGAAGGCCAGTCTTTGCAGCAATCATCTGACCATACCCGTCGCGCTGCAACTTCCTGCAAAAATCCGCCGTCCGGCGATCCTGCCAGACAATCGCATTATACACGACATCCCCGGTCTCTCTGTCCCAGACAAGTGTTGTTTCCCTTTGATTTGTGATCCCTATGGCTGCAATATCAGAAGCGGAAAGAGACGACTTCTCCAACACTCGCTTACAGGATGAGAGAGTCGTGGACCAGATTTCTTCCGGGTCATGCTCAACCCATCCTGATCGTGGAAAAAATTGTTCAAATTCCTGCTGAGCCTGCGCAATTATTTCAAGTTTCTCATTAAAAATAATTGCTCTGCTGGAGGTTGTCCCCTGATCAATTGCAAGTATATTCACAGACATTATGTTCCTCTCTTGACAAGAATCCACCAGTCCAGACTAACAGGACGTATCATGTATAAATCACTAAAAACACGGCGAGCCCAAAATAAAAAAAACAGGTTGTGGCAGAAGCCCTCAACCTGTTTTTTTTCTTAAACAGAAGGTTCCCGTCAGTCACGGGAAACCAGGGGGAACTGCCTATTTTTTTGCAGCAGCCCAGCTTTTAATAAGCTCGTCATAGTCCACGGTCACACCCTGAGGCTTCTCATTGGCAAGCTTTGGTTTCGGAGAACCTGGCAAATTCAACCAGTATGAGGCATCCCGTTTTTTATTCAACTTTGGCCCGCACTCGCCCTGAACATTTGCCCGCTCAAGGCGTTGCAGGATCTTGTCCTGCTGCTGCGCAAGACTGTCCATAGCTTCCTGTGGAGTTTTATCACCGGTGACGGCATCAGCAACATTCTGCCACCAGAGTTGTGCCAGTTTTGGATAATCAGGAACATTTGTTCCTGTGGGAGTCCATTGAACACGGGCAGGGCTGCGGTAAAATTCAACCAGACCGCCAAGCTCAGGAGCACGCTTTGTAAAAGATTCATGCCAGAGATCGCTTTCCCGGATGGGAGTGAGACCCACATGAGTTTTTTTCAAACTGACTGTTTTGGAAATAACGAACTGGGCGTACAGCCAGGCAGCCTTACGGCGATCAACCGGAGTTGATTTCATCAGTGTCCAGGAACCGGCATCCTGATATCCGAGTTTCATTCCCTCCTGCCAGTAAGGGCCACGAGGTGAAGGCGCCATACGCCATTTCGGCATATTGTTTTCGTCCACAACTGCAATACCCGGTTTAACCATATCCGCTGTAAAGGCTGTGTACCAGAAGATCTGCTGAGCAATACCTCCCTGGGCAGGAACCGGTCCTGCTTCAGAGAATGTCATGCCGGCAGCTTCGGGTGGAGCATATTTTTTCATCCACTCTATATATTTTGACAATGCATACACAGCAGCAGGGCCATTGGTGGCACCTCCGCGCTCCACAGAAGAACCAACAGGCCTACACCCCTCAACCCTGATGCCCCACTCGTCCACTGGAAGACCGTTTGGAATCCCCTTGTCTCCTGCACCTGCCATTGACAGCCAGGCATCGGTGAAACGCCAGCCAAGAGAAGGATCTTTCTTGCCATAATCCATATGACCATAGACACGCTTACCGTCAATCTCTTTTACCTTGTCTGTGAAAAATTCGGCAATATCCTCATAGGCAGACCAGTTTACAGGTACGCCCAGTTCATAGCCATAGATTTCCTTGAATTTTTTCTTAAGCTCCGGCCGCTTAAACCAGTCATAACGGAACCAGTAGAGATTGGCAAACTGCTGATCGGGAATCTGGTACAACTTCCCGTCCGGGCCTGTGGTAAATGAAATTCCGATAAAATCATCCACATCAAGTCCCGGATTTGTCACATCCTTTCCCTCACCAGCCATCCAGTCTGAAAGAGATACCGCCTGCTGATACCTGAAGTGAGTTCCGATAAGATCAGAATCGTTGATGTAGGCATCATAAATATTTTTATTGGACTGCATTTGGGTCTGCAGCTTTTCGATTACATCGCCTTCACCAATAAGGTCATGATTTACCTTTATTCCTGTTATTTCTGTGAAAGCCTTTGCAAGGGTCTTGGATTCATACTCATGGGTGGTAATCGTCTCGGAAACCACGTTGATCTCCATCCCCTTGAAAGGTTCAGCGGCCTTGATAAACCACTTCATTTCTTCCATCTGCTCTTCTTGAGAGAGGGTGGATGGTTGAAATTCATTTTCAATCCATTTTTTTGCCTCTAAAGTCCCCGCTTGTGCCGACAAAGGTCCTGCCAGCAAGGCAGCCATGGCTGCTGTAACAAAATTTTTGATCATGGATATCCTCCTTTCCAGGGTTACGGTTTTTCTGCCACGTTAATTTTTCATGACAGAACAATGGGTATTACACCCATACAAATACACAAATCGCATACAAACAGGCAATGAGCAAAGCCCACCAGATGCTCAAGCTCAAAAAAGCCAACCAAAAAATATGGATATACGCAGCACCAAGTAAAGAGATAAACAATCGGTCTCCTCTGGTGGTCTCGAATTGCAATATACCTCTTCTCGGTGCACCGCCGGGAATTTTTATTTCCCAGATCGTCAAGGTAACAAGCAGGCAGAATATAATGGCAAAAAATGTGGCTGTGGGTTTTGTCCAGGCCATCCAGCTAAAATCCATTTTCCCTCCTCCCTATACACGTCCAAGGGCAAAACCCTTGGCGATATGATTACGCACAAACCAGATAACAAGAGCCCCAGGCAGTATGGTCAGCATACCTGCAGCAGCCAACACCCCCCAGTCAAGGCCGGAAGCGGAAACTGTACGGGTCATGATGGCCGCAATGGGTTTTGCATTAACTGCAGTGAGAGTACGAGCCAGTAACAACTCCACCCAGGAAAACATAAAACAGAAGAACGCTGTAACACCAATACCGGAAGCAATGTTCGGCATAAAGATCTTTACAAAAAAATGAGGCCAGTAGTATCCATCAATAAAGGCCGTTTCATCTACCTCCCTGGGAACTCCAGACATAAACCCTTCCAGTATCCAGACCGAAAGAGGAATATTAAAGAGACAATGCGCCAGAGCCACAGCGATATGGGTATCAAACAAACCGATGGATGAATACAGTTGGAAAAATGGTAAAGCAAAAACGGCAGGCGGTGCCATGCGATTAGTGAGCAGCCAGAAAAAAAGGTGCTTATCACCAACAAAGCTGTAGCGTGAAAAAGCATAGGCCGCTGGAAGAGCACAGCTTACTGAGATAATCACATTCAAAGAAACATAAATCATCGAATTAATATACCCCGAATACCAGGATGGGTCGGTAAAGATAACCCGGTAGTTATCAAGAGTAAGGTGCTGCGGCCAAAAACTGAAGGTTGAGAGAATTTCCGCATTCGTCTTCAAGCTCATATTAAGCAACCAATAAATCGGCAGCAGCAGAAAACAGATATAAACTGTTGGTAGCATCCACTTCCAGCGCATGTCAGGCACCTCCCTTCGAACGTTCTTCTCCGATGTTGCTCATAACCGTAAAGAAAACCCAGCAGAGCAGAAGAATAACAAGAAAGTAGATGAGCGACATGGCGGCAGCAGGACCAAGATCGAACTGACCGATTGCCATCTTTACCAGATCAATGGACATAAAAGTGGTGGAATTACCAGGGCCACCCCCGGTAATAACAAAGGGTTCGGTATAGATCATAAAACTGTCCATAAATCGAAGAAGAATTGCTATCAGCAAAACTCTCTGCATCTTGGGCAGCTGGATATACCTGAAAACGGACAACCGTGAAGCACCATCAATTTTGGCCGCCTGATAATAGGCATCAGGGATTGAGCAGAGACCGGCATAGCACAATAGGACAACAAGGCTGGTCCAGTGCCAGATGTCCATAATGATAATGGTAATCCACGCAGCAACCGGATCCTGAGTATAGTTATAATCAACGCCAAGGGCAGCGAGTGTGTGACCAAGTAAACCAATATCCACACGAGCAAAGATCTGCCATATTGTACCAACAACGTTCCATGGAATGAGAAGCGGCAGAGCCATGGTAATCAGACAGACGGGAACTCCCCAGCCCTTCCTTGGCATGGCAAGAGCAATAACAATTCCAAGCGGAATTTCGATGCATAAAATAATCGCAGAAAAACTGACCTGCCTGAAAAAAGCATCATGGAAACGCTCAGAATGTAGCAAATCCCGAAACCAGTCCATCCCGACCCAGAAAAACTGATTATTACCAAAGGTATCCTGTACCGAATAATTTACCACTGTCATCAACGGGATAATGGCACTGAAAGCCACCACGAGAAAGACCGGCAGCACCATAAACCATGCCTTCTGATTGACTTGTTTTTCAATCATAGCTCTTCTCCTGAAACAAGATGGTCATCTACATAAATATGAGTATGCTCTGTATCAAACACGAGCGAACAGTTCCCGTCGGCAAGCTCCGTCATATCCGAAACAATAACGTTGAATTTCGTGTTGTTGAAAACAACACGGACTATCCTGTGACGACCAATATCATCGACTTTTATAATTTTCACCGGCAGCCCTTCCCTGTCAGAAGGAACAAGCCTTAAATGCTCGGGCCGCACGCCTATTTCAATTTTTGAGTTGGAGCCGAGATCCGGATACTTCCTGCCAAGAGACAGCATATAACCATCGATAACCACCTGATTACCCTGCAGTTCACAGGCACACACATTCATCCCCGGGGAGCCGATAAAATAACCAACAAAGGTATGTTCCGGCTTCTCAAAAAGGGCCTCCGGCGTGCCCGTCTGCACAATTTCTCCCTCATACATGACCACAACTTCATCTGCAAAGGTCAAGGCTTCCGTTTGATCGTGGGTTACATAGATCATGGTAAAACCAAATTTTTTATGAAGAAACTTCAGCTGAGAGCGCAACTCCCACTTTAACTGCGGATCTATCACCGTTAATGGCTCATCAAAGAGGATAGCATTGACACTTTTGCGAATAAGCCCCCTGCCCAGCGAAATCTTCTGTTTAGAATCGGCGGTAAGGTGCTGCGCCCTGGTGTGGAGATCTTTTTCAAGACCAAGTATTTTGGCAAGTTCTATAACCCGGGGCTCTATTTCTTTCTGTTTTCTTCCCCTGTTTTTTAACGGAAAGGCCAGGTTCTGAAAAACCGTCATCGTGTCGTAAACTACTGGGAACTGAAATATCTGCGCTATGTTACGCTGTTCCGTAGACATACCTGTAACGTCTTCAGTGTCAAAAAGAACCTTTCCTCTGCTTGGATGAAGGAGCCCTGAGATTATATTAAGCAAAGTGGTCTTACCGCATCCAGAAGGCCCGAGAAGGGCATAGGCACCACCATTCCGCCAGGAAAGATTCACCTTTTTCAAAGCACAATCTTCATGATTTTCAGGGTTTCCTGTATATGAGTGGGCAATATTCTCCAGGGTAATATGGGCCATTGTCAAGCTCTCCTGTCAGGCGACCGATTTCGTTCCCGGTGCTGCAACCAGTTGTTCATTTCTGTCAAAAACATAAAATTTTGCAGGATCAAGAAACACATCTATCGTCTCGTTTATATCAAGGTTATGAATGCCTTGAGCCAACACAACCCACCTCATTCCGGCGACATCAATATGTATAAATGATTCTGATCCTGTGATTTCCGCAACAACCACCTTGGCTTTTACGTTGATCATGGCATCGGAACTCTGTTGAAGAAAGAGGTGATACGGCCTGAAGGCCATTGTGTAATCCGCATCGGGTAACTCAGAAAGATTTCCGACAAGTGGAATCTCAATATGACTTTTATGGAGCATCCTGTTGCTAAGTTTTGTCACAGGCAAAGTGTTCAACGGAGGATCCGAGAGCGTTTGTGCAGTCATAAGATTGGCCGGTTCTCTGAACACATCAATGGTTGGCCCAAACTGGGTGACTCTCCCTTCATGGAGCGATGCCGTATTTCCGCCCAGAAGGAGAGCCTCGGAAGGTTCCGTGGTGGCATAAACAAAGACAGCTCCTGTCTCCGCAAAGATACGCGGAAGCTCTTCCCGCAACTCTTCTCGTAATTTGTAATCGAGATTGGCAAGAGGCTCATCCAGCAGTACCAGTTCAGCTCCTTTCACAAGTGCTCTTGCCAGAGCTGTGCGCTGCTGCTGGCCGCCGGAAAGTTCATTGGGCTTGCGCGTCAACAGGTTATCAAGCTTGAGAAGACGTGAAACCTCCGCCACTTTCTGTTTAATGATGTTTTTGGGAACCCTGGCAATACGTAACGGAGAGGCTATATTTTCAAAAACGGTGAGGTTGGGATAATTTATAAATTGCTGATACACCATGGCCACATTTCTTTTTTGCACCGCAACACCTGTTACATCTTCACCTCGTACAAATATTTTCCCGGAGGTTGGCCGATCAAGCCCCGCCATTAATCTCATAAGGGATGTTTTTCCCGAAAGGGTGGCACCCAGGAGAATGTTCAGGGTTCCTGTCTTAAAGGTGAGAGAAACATCCGTAATATGAAACTCTCCACCGACCTTCCTGGAAACATTGCGTAACTCAAGCTCCATGCATTTCTCCTCAGTCGTTTATTGGAGACGGTTGATTTTTCTTCTGCAGCTTCTGTTCTATATATTCTTCCAGTCGACCAACATCTTCAGAGTTCAGGAAAATCCCGGTTTTGGTTCTCCTGCAGAGTATATCTTCTGCTGTCTGTGCCCATTCTTCAGCAATAAGGTAATCCACTTCAAAAGCGTAGAGCTGTTCTCCAAATTGAACCACTGAAGCTGCATCATTATTGACAAGTCTACACATCTCATGAGCCTTCGTCCCATAAGTTCTGATTAACCGTGTCGCATTGTTTTTAGAGAGAAACGGGCATGACAGCATGAGTGTTTTCACTTCTTCCGAAAAAGCATCTGGTGAAAAATCTCCCCCTGGAAGTGTGGCCTTCTCTGTCCAGGGATCTTTCATTTGGGGAAGAAAGGGAGAAAGTTTTCTCAGCACCGACTCGGCAAGCTTTCTATATGTCGTAATTTTTCCACCATAAATAGAAAGCAGCGGCGCTTCATCTTCCATCTCCCCTGTATCCAGTGTAAGCACATAATCCCGAGTGGCCGCCTTGGCATCACTTTTACCATCATCAAAAAGAGGCCGAATCCCGGAGTAACTGTACACCACATCTTCAGGAACGATCCTGGTTGTGAAATATTCATTTGCAGCATCACATAGATAGCCGATTTCTGTGGCGTCTATACTAACCTCGTCCGGCTCACCATGAAAATCCACATCGGTGGTGCCAATAAGGGTAAATTCATTTTCAAAGGGAATAGCAAAGATGATTCGTCCATCATCGTTCTGGAACAGATAGGCACGCTCATGATCAAAAAGCTTTTTCACTACGATATGGCTCCCCTTCACCATCCGAATATGCTTCGCCGTTTTTGTATGAGAGATATGCGGAAGAAGTGTATCAAGCCAGGGCCCACTGGCATTCACCAGTGTTTTAGCCTGCACCGTACTTTGAAGACCACTCTTTTTATCACGGAGAGTCAGTGTCCAGATCCCTTTCTCTCTTGTGGCTGAGAGCAAAGGTGTCCTGACTCGTATATCAGCCCCCCTGTCAGCAGCGTCCTGAGCGTTGAGAACGACTAGACGACTATCTTTTACCCAGCAGTCTGAATACTCAAACCCTTTTTTATAGTCTCCCTTCAGTGGGACTCCTGCCACATCTGTCTGGAGATTGACACTGCTTGTGCCAGGCAACAACTTCCTCCCTCCGATGTGATCGTAAAGAAACAATCCGAGACGGATCAACCAGGCGGGACGCAATCCCCTGTGGTGTGGAAGTATAAAGCGCAACGGCCAGATAATGTGAGGCGCCGCATTGAGAAGAACCTCCCGTTCCTTCAGTGCTTCTCTGACCAGTCGAAATTCATAATATTCGAGATAACGTAAACCACCATGGATAAGATTGGTACTGGCAGATGATGTACCACTGGCAAGATCGCTTTGCTCACAAAGAAAAACCGACAGCCCACGACCTGCTGCATCTCGGGCAATACCACAACCATTAATTCCACCACCAACTACAGCCAGATCAAAAAGAGGAGTATCCATGACTCTTCCTTATTCCAAGAACGATTTTTCTTTTGGGGGAGGTTTCATTCTTACGTGAAACTAGATTCACATGAATGGCTATTAACGCTTACTCGAAATCCAATCAACTTTCAAGTGAAATCGTCTATCCCCGTCGCTCTACTCTTCCCTCCTTTTAGTACCTTGCAAATTCGTTTCGTGTTTTTTTGAAAAGAATTTGTAAGGTACTTATCCAGCGATTCTAAAAAGTTTCCGGTTTAGCCGGGTTAGTAATACCATTCTACAGGACACCCTCTCCACCTGCCAGAACAATCCGAAGGTCGTGTTCCATGCAGACCTCCCTAAACGTGGCAGGAGGAGTTTTGTCCATAACTATCGTATCAATTTCAGAAACATGAGCGATACGTACAGGTGCATTCCGCTCAAATTTCATAGTATCTGCAACCAGGATGACATGTCTGGCATTTTTAATTATTGCCTTGGCCACACGCACCTCTCTCAGGTCATAATCAAGCAGGGAGCCATCTTCATCAATGGCAGAGACACCGATCACAGCATAGTCCACCTTAAACTGATTAATAAAATCAACTGCAGCACCTCCCACAATCCCGCCATCCGAACGGCGCACCTGACCTCCGGCTATGATGAGTTCGACACCCAGAAAATCTTTCATTATCTCTACAGCATTTACATTATTGGAAATAACCAGAAGACCACGATGATTTTTGAGAGAATGGGCAACCTGTTCAGTGGTCGTTCCGATATTTATCAGCAGTGAGCTGTTATCAGGAATAAGCCCGGCTGCACATCGGACTATGGCCTGCTTCGCTGCAGGTGCGAGTAAACGCCGCGCCTCGTAACTCACATTTTCAATGCCGGAACCTACAACAGCGCCACCATGGACTCTTTGCAGAAGCTGCCTGTCACAGAGAAATTTAAGATCTTTACGGATGGTTTGTGGAGAAACATCGAAGGTGGCAGATAAATTGTCGACACCAACTCTGCCACTCTGCCCGGCAAGAGCAAGGATCTTGTTGTGCCGTGAAGAGAGTATTTCCATAGGGGTAACCATTGAGGATTGTGGTTAATCTACTTAGAGAGAAATCTTATTATCCAAACAAAGTTCACCAAAGTCAATTTATATTTCATATGAAACTTTCGCTTTGTCAGGATGAAACCTCACGCTTCCTGAAAGGCTGATTAATATTAAGAGAGACAAACTGTTGAGGGCCTCTTTTCTATTTCAAGTTTTTAATATGCCTGCTGTCAGAAGACGCATATCTGGCTACAGCCAGAGGTACTGAATTTAAGCATTCCTCTCCAGGCAAAATTGAGTGGATAGCTTGGCTCTTCCCCCCAGCTTGAAGAATAAAAATGTATAGCACATTTTTTCAATCAGTGGGATCACGCCATCAACCTTACCGAAAGACTGATTGCCGAAAAACAGTATCTCTGTAAAGAGCTCATGCCGTAACTACTCAACGATAAGGTCAGGGTTATGCGGGAAACACAAACTCGTCTTATCGAAAGATCACCGTCATCGTCTCTGTAGGGAAAGGAGTTGGAGAAAAAAAATTAAGGGAGAGCCTTTTTAGTCAGCATAGTCGTCGAGAACTCATGATTTGGAGTTGTTATTTTTGCTCTTGACAAAAACGTAAAAATACATTCATCTTCCTGACGAATTGTTCAGATGCTCGTAGCAGAGCTTAATAGGGAATCCGGTGTAAATCCGGAACGGGCCCGCCGCTGTAATCCCCCTTCAGATGTATTGTTGAAGAAACCCTTTTGGTCTTGTGTGTCACTGTTCCACTGGAATGGGAAGGCCGCTGAAAGGGAGGGTAAGTCAGAAGACCTGTCTGGATATCGATCGTGCCACAGTTGAGTTCCTGAAAAAACAAATTGTTTTCAGGTAGACTGACAGGTGGTATGGATGGTGATGTCCCCCCTCGTGGAGCAGGGCGCATCCGTTACATATTGGTATTCGTGGAAAATCAGGGACCCCGAATCTATTTTTTGTTAATAGATCCGGGGATTTTTTTTTGCATTGCGCTCCCCCGGAAAACGCAATTTTTTCAGGAGGAGATGTACAATGCAGAAAAAATGTTATAGCATTCTTGCCCTTTGCCTGGCCGCTTTACCGATCACCGTTCAGGCTGAAGTAAAACAAAATGGTGATACAAGCCCAGCCATTCTTGATGAGGTAGTCGTTACTGCCACCAGAAGTGAAGAAAAAATCAATGAAATACCTGCAAAAGTTGAGGTTATCAGCAGGCAGGAAATTGATCTCACCGTCGGCAATACTCTCACTGAACAGCTCAAGCAAAACAGCTCCATCGGCGTCATTGAATATCCCGGCGCTCTTGCCGGGATCGGTATTCGTGGTTTCCGTCCGGAATTCTCCGGCATTACAAAACATTCCCTGATTCTCATCAACGGCCGTCCAGCTGGTGCCACTAACCTGGCCACCATCTTAACCGACAACATAGAGCGAATCGAGGTCCTCAAGGGTCCGGCGTCCTCTCTTTATGGTGGTGAGGCCATGGGTGGTGTGGTGAATATCATTACCCGGAGAAACACGGAAGAATTAACAGGATCGGCAGAACTCGGGTTTGGCTCTTTTTCCACCAATTTTCAGAAAGCGGCCCTGGGGGGAGGTATAGGAAATATAGTTGATTTTGACTTCACCGCTAACCGCTACGACCAGAATGATGATTTTGAGATGGGCAATGGCGAAACCCGGGCACACACCAGCTACAGGACCCAGAATGGTACTTTGCGATTTGGTGCAAAAATTGGTGATTCCTGGCGTATTGACCTCTCTGGAGACGGATATCAGGGAAGGGATATCGAGATGCCGGGTGATACCTTTAACGGTGACGAAAAGTCCGGCCACAAAGATATCGACAGATACGGCATAGAT
>JAJRQL010000108.1 GCA_024280265.1 Deltaproteobacteria bacterium | reverse complement strand
GATTTTTTTCAAAACAAGGCTGAACAGCTGGCTGAAAGGAAAATATAATTTCTCTTTCTTTTACGGTTTCCAGTAAACCACCGGTGAGATAATCAGATAGTTTTTGACGGTATTTTGTTATTTATTGGGCCTGACAACACCATGACTGCTGTCGGTGAAATGGCCTATCGGCTGACTCATGAACTCAGAAATCCTTTGATGATTGCGGGGGGAAATGTCAGACGTATAATGACTCGGATAGATTTATCCCATGGAATACGAAAGAGGCTGAAGACAGTTGCCGGATCCATTCAGAAAATGGAAGAGGTGTTGTCTGATATCAGTGATGTGGTGCGCCCGCTTTACCCCAACTTTAAGCTGGTAGATCTTGGCGTTTTTTTTAAGGAGTTCTGCAAGGCGGCCAAAGTCGAGGCCCGCTTTGTCCACTCTGAATTATTCTGTCAGCTGGAAGACGGTTTGCCTGAAATAGTGATTGACCCCTCTTTGTTACGACAGGCACTGTGGCATTTGTTGGAAAACTGCTTCGAAGCTGGGGCGGGTGGGGATTCATTGATTAAACTCAGTGTTACTCTCTGCTACGATTACATAGTCATTCAGATTGAAGACGAGGGAGGGGGGATATCTGATACTTCAACTTTGGCGGCTATGAATCCTTTTGTCAGTACGCGGCAGGGACATATGGGACTGGGCCTCACCCTGTGTCAACAGATCATTCAGGAGCATGGCGGGACTATGGAACTGTGGAATAATCAACGAGGCGGGGTCACTGTAACACTGAGTCTTCCGGTAGCGTTCAAAGTACCTGCGGAAAAATACAATAAACGACATTCTAAGCCGACAAGTCAGAAAACGTTTTAGAGTTGCTGAATTCTTTTCTGTACCTCTTGGGTGTAAGTTCCCTGGCGGTAACTCGACACTTCTGATTTCAAAAAGCTCTCATGGTTTCGTGTTTTTCATTACGGTTTTTATGGAATAAGACACTAAACAAGAGATTTTGCTTTTCTGGTTGATTTGTTGTGGTTAATCCGCTGTGTCCTGTTTTGTCTTCCGGACACCAATCAGAGAACTTATTGCCATAATTGACAGATTAACGCTTATCCCAATGGCAGCCAATACATTGCATAATTCCAGGCATCAGGCGAAGTTTGTGTTCCCGCTGTGTCCCGGTGGCGGCAGCCGCGAATTCGATAACTCCAGCGTGGTGTGGATTATGACAGGTCGTACAAACAATTTTTCCCCTGAAAAGAGGAAGGGCTACGCCGATACGTTTTACAGAGGTATTCATTGCTGCCAGCACTGTTTTGGAAGGTACTTTCAGATGATCAATTCCCGCTGGATGTGTCTTTGTAAACCCGTGATGACAGCCAATACAGGTATCGTTAGGGTTTTTGACAACAAAACCTACTCTTTCCATCCCCATTGCCTGGCGGTCTGGTACACTTGAGTGGCAGAAAAGACAGGTTTCCTTCTGGATCTGTCCCTGCCCGTCTATCTGGTTTTCATGGAGATTCAAACGTTTGTAGTTTTCTCCAACATGACAGAGAAAACAGAAGGAACTACGCGTTTTTTGTTTTCCCCGCAGGAAAACTACGTTCGTTTCAAACTTTTTTCCTTTTTTTATCCGGCCGATCTGACAAAAAGGATCATGACAGGTAAGGCAGGTAAGCTTGCCATCTTCCAGAGGCATACCTGCTGGAATGCGTACGGCTGACGAAGGCTTGATCCCCACAGGATGAATGTCAGCCCTGGCGTAAGGTGTAGCATGACAGCGATTGCACAAGGCTATTGCGTCACCGTTCTCCTGCAGCGGGGCATCCCCTTTGGCAGGCTGTCGCTCATGACAACTCTGACAGTGCAAATCGTTCCAATGAGGATCTATCGATCTGGATTGGTCACAGAAAAGAAGATATTCTGCACGAAGAATTCCTTTTCCATCCTTCTTTCCATGGGGATCATGGCAGCTCGTACAGGCCGGTGAGCCACTGTCAGGAAGTATACCGGAAGCTATTGCCTCTTTCCTGATATCAGCATCTGGAAAAGGATCACTTCCCTGGTAGTGATCCTTTTCCAGAGTGGCATGACAACGATTACAAGAAGACTGCATCGCCATGTCCGGCGGACCATGTTGAGAGGCTTGTTTAACGGGTTTGTCAGCATGACAGAGAAGGCATGAGTTCTCATCGGCAGTATGGGGGAGTTTTTTCTTTACCCCCTGAGGTTGCACTGCCCGACCAGATACTGTTAACCCGCCTGACGCATGCATCGTATCCGGGAAAAGACTACACGATACAAGGATAACAATACCTGTAACAATTGCCTGCAAAACGCCTGACGCCGCCATTGTCCTGCTCATTGTCATTGTGTCCTTCCTCCCGGTTGGCTCCGGCGACTCTTTTCCCAGGGAACTTGCCTTTTGGGCTTGGACGTTCTGGGTTGTATCAGTGCCTTTCTTTCCTCTACGACATGGTAGTATCTGTATAGGAAAAGTGTTTTACCTCCATGGCACTCATAGCAAAACCTCCTTCGTACATCCTTGCGGAGGAAACTGGTGACTGTTGTCCCCTCACTTTGAACACCAGAGCCTTTCTCATAAATTCCGCCTCGCCAGATGTGAGGGTCGTGGCACGTAGGGCAACTTATTTCCCCCGTCAGTTTTTTGTGCCCCTGAAGATCATACAGTGGTATCTCTTCATATTGGATACCTTCAGAATTCGACCCTGTCGAGTATGGTTTGTTATACCCAAAATACATGCGCTGCGGATGGGATCCTATCGCAATAAGTTTCTCTTTGGCAATTCCCTTCCTGTTATGACACCCGTAACAGGCACTAGCCATGAAATCACTTTTTCCCGCTGCCAAGGACCCGTTCCATAACACTACCTGACTGGATGCGTTGTGCACAACGTGACAGGGGATGCAGATTGACGTGGAAGAGGATGTTCCTGCTATCGACTTGAGAACCTCAGGTGCAACAACCCGCATATCATGGTCTGTTCCAGCCACATTACTTTGACGAACATGGCATTTGTCACAAAGTTCCGGGTCCCCCACACTGCTTTCCCGTAAAAAACTACTCAATCCATCACCTTCCACGTTTTCTTTACTGCCGGAATATTGTTCACCCGGCATCCAGCTGTGCGGATTATGGCAGGTCGAACATTCCATCAGTGATTCAGTCTTATCCGTCGTGTAGAGGGGGAGTCCCGGCGAGCCGTCAACTGCGACCCCGACGGGATGAGAATATTCACCGACAGTCTTGGCATCAGCAACCCCCTGCCTGCTATGGCAGCTGAGGCAGAGTGAGGAAGGCGTCAGCTCGTTTTCTGCCAGCGGTTGAGCCCATAATTTTGATCCGGTTCCGTTATGCGGAATATGACAGGCACTGCAGACACCAGCCTTTGCAACCGTTTCTCCGCGTATGTTTTTGTGAGTCTTCCCGGTTATACGAAGATCATGATCCGTTTTCTCAACACGTCCCTCTTCAGGATGACAGGTCAGGCAAAGCGACTGATTTCCGGAGGAATCCTGGCGCAGAAAACTGTTTGTTCCATCACCTTCAATATTTTTTCCCTGTCCTTTTTCTGTAACTTCAGGCTGCCACTGATGTGGATCGTGACAGGTGTGGCACTCCATTACCAATTCTCCATCCTTCGTTGTGTACAGGGGAAGCTTTGGATCTGCATTCTTCACTTTTCCTCCCACAGGGTGAGAATATTCACCTACCCCTTTTTGGGCACCAGGCCCATCTTTTGAGTGGCAGGAGAGACAAAGAGTTGATGGTGAAGCATCTTTCCCAAGCCCGGTACGCGACCAGAGGAACGGGCCCTGTGCCTTGTGAGGGATATGACAGGAAGCACAGGCCCCATTCTTCTTGGCATCTTGCCCGAGGCTGTTTATCGTTTCAGGAGCCGTAATGGCCAGATCGTGATCAGTTAGCTCCACCATGGACTGAGTTGCATGACAGGATGAGCAGAGAGTGTCCTGCTCTGCAGCAAGAGCCTTTGTCCCGGGTGAATGCTGATGTATAACGTGACAGGTAAAACAGTAAACAGTGTTATCCGGACCTGCAGCAAGTTTTATCGAATTGTCACCGGGTTGTTTAAAAGTAACAGCCAGAGGATGGCTCGCATTGAAGTCTTTGGTGGGAGAGAGGCGGGGATCCTTATCTGCATGACAAAAAGAACACAGAGATTCCTGATCTGCCACCAGCGCTTTGGTTCCCGGTGCATATTCATGTACCTTGTGGCAGGACAAACATTCAAGGCTGTTCCCAGGACCGCTCTGCAAAGGACCTGTCAGAGAAGGCTCCGTTGTAAACTCGACTTTCAGTGGGTGATTGCTCCCCTCAACTGATTTCTTCGGGGCGGCATCAACTTTATCTGTATGACAAAGAACACAAAGGGATGATTCCGCCATGGTATGCACCAATGTTCGCTCAACACTGGCATGGGCCGTATGACAGCTTTCGCAGATGATATACCTGGAGTCTGTCAACGATACTTTGGCCCCTTCAGCAAAGAGTACCTCTGGGAGAGGATTTTTGCCGACATGAACGGGATGATTGGTCTTTCTAAGTGTTTGATTCACATGACACATCTCACACAGAACCGAGTCAGTATTGGTGACTCTCATAAATACACTGCGTTCTATGTTCGTGTCAGTAGGATTTGAATGGGCTGAATGACAGGTAGCGCAAACAACTTCACCTTCCGGGGAAAGGGGGAATAGTTTAGGAATTGTTACCTTGTCAGAAGGTTTAACTCCCGTTTTGTGTATTCCACCAACCCACACCTTCGTACGTGAATCATCAATTGATCCGTCATGGCAACTGAAACACATCAGTTCATCACCAGCGACGTCTTCAACCTGGTACTCCACAAGTTTAGTGCCGTGGCCCGCCACAAACTGCTCCATCCACCTATAATGCCAGATCGCACATTCACGGGAAGAATTTTGCGTCAGATTACCAGCCGCGTCCACCCAGTCAACAGGGAAAAACAATCCTGACAGGAGAAGAAAAGCGGCAAACAGTGTCTGACACCTCATTTATGGCCCCCCTTGTTCGAGAACAACCAGACGATTGCTATACATCTCTATAACGAATAAGCGCTTCCCGGAAACGGCCATCCCCATTGGTGTTGTAAACTTCCTCAAACTACCCTCCTCATCACCAATTGCCCCCAGAAAATCACCATCACTGGTAAAAACCTGGATCACACCAAGATAACTGTCCGAGACAAAAAGTCTGCCATGTGTATCCATGGCAATCCCCTTTGGCCTGAAAAATTGCCCAGCTTCAATGCCCCAGTCACCGATGAATCTGATATGTTCACCCTGCGGATCCAATACCTGTACTCTGGTATTGATCACCTCACCAATAAAAAGGTTGTCATCATTGTCACGATCCAGCATAAAGGGGTAGCGAAATTCTTCAGGATTACGACCCATCCTGCCACTGGACCAGAGAACCCTGCCTTTCATATCAAGAGACAGCACCCTGTGATTATCGTTATCTACCACAAAAAACCGTTCATAGCGATGATTGAAAACCACATCAGTCGGGTCAGAAGGTTTACCTTCGGCCGGAGCAGGGATGTCAAAAAAAACAGGTTCCTCTTCAACAGCAGGAAAATAGACTATCCGGTGGTTTCCGGAATCTGCAATCAGCACCCCTCCATCCGGAGACACATCTAATCCCATGGGCAGATTCAGCGTTTTTTGATTACCTAATGTGTATAGAGGCTTCCCGTGTTTACTGTATACCCTGACGACACTGTCTGTTCCATCAAGAATATATATCTTTCCTTCCGGGTCCACCGCAACATCACTGGGCAGCCGAAGGAACTCGTCAATAACAAAAAGTGTATGATAAGGCAGCAGGGTGAGCGCCCCTTGTTCGTCGTTATCTTTCAGCGTCTCTCCTGCAATTCCAGAATCAGACGCCATACCGGAATCCTTCACAGCAGCCAGGCAGGGATTGACCTGAAGCAGAGAAAGCAACACAGTTATCGCAACCAGCCACCACCTCGGAAAACATACTCCTGCTCTCATCGGAAAATATCTTTTTTCCACCAGCTTCGCCAGACCGGTATCCACCGTGCAGTCTGAGTAAAACAGAGAATATATGTGTTCAGGGCGGTGGCACATAGAATCACCTAATCAGTTGAACGATCTTCAACTTCAAGTTTTTTCATTTTCTGCTTTTTCGCAGAACCGGGGTCAAACATGGTCGGCAGATAAAATTCCATATATCTTTCTATCATGTCAGCGGCTTCTGTTCTGTAAAGGCTTTCGGCACGCTTCTTTGAATATCCAACGGCAACATAGTCGATATACGGATCACGACGATGACACTCTACGCATTGAACCGGTTTTTTTGACATATCCTTATGGAGAATAACTTTGGCTTCACCCTGCTCCTCCGGAGTGAGGTTGTCTTTTTGTGCAAGGTACTCTTTAATGAAATCTGGATTGCTGGGTTGATCCAGACGGCGCAATTCTCCGTTCAGAGTTGTCACAGGAACCAATCTGGCACCGTAATTACCGTACTTGGTTTCGTCAATTTTCGTCACCAGCTCTTCAGTCATATTGTCGTACCAGAGGTATGCAACCTCACTCTGCACGTCAGCCCGACGAATATGACAGGTCTCACAAGACATAAAATAATTATGCATATTCAGGAATGACCTGATATCTGGAGATTTACCATGTGGTAATGTGCCGTGACAGGTTACACAGATTGGTTGCTTTGCTATCACCAGTTTGACAGTATCATCAACGTTGTGGAAATGCGTATCTGTCTTTTTTGCCATCCCGGGAGCCACGTAATTGGAAAACCTGCTTGTCTTGGCCTGTTCAGGGGTGACAAGAGAGGGGGATGAAGAAAAATACAGAATCTTCAACGATAAAACGGAGACGACAATGCAGAAAAGCAGGGAACACAGTGAAACAAGTTCCGCTATTCTACGTCCAAAACCTTTTCTCCTGCCCGTTTCTTCATGCTGCAACTCTTCGGTCTCTTCCACCGGGGCAAGTTTTCCTTCAGCAACCAGTTGTTCCTATTGCAGTGGGTGCTCTTCGAGAAGGTGGTGTGCAGACATTTTCCCGTCAATCCACACCTTGCTCATTGGAAACTGTCCGGGTTTCCAATGAACAGCATAAAAATGCCATACAATAATAGCAAGAGTTGCGAGAATAGCCTCCATTCCATGAATAAGAATGGACAGATCAAGGGCGAACTTACTCCAGTATTCTTCAGACCAGAGGATTATACCTGTTACCGATATGATGATTGTGCCGGCAACAAGTGCTAAATATTCCGCCTTTTCACGGTAATCAAATCTTCTGAACTTAGGTGGTTCAGGTCTCTTGCCAAGATAATAGGCAAGATTGTGAATGATATCCTTAACGTCCTTCCAGACAGGAATCATATCTTTGCCGAAAGACCTTCCTTCCTTGCAGGCAAAGAGATATATAACATGATATACACCTGTGGCAATCATCAGCACACCACAGACACGATGAATAATACCCCTCCAATAAAAAACAGGTTCGCCCCAACTTCCGAGTTTAAGAATCCACTCCTCAGGCAGCCTGAGTATATACCCTGTAATAACCAGGAGAACGAAAGTAACAAAGGTCAATAGATGCTGTATCCGTTCACTTTTATTGAGACGGACGATTTCTCTTGGTAGTTCTTTTGATTCTAAAATAGTCATAGTAGTCGTCCTCTCAATGGTTTTTTCTGTTTTTAATTGTTCTGTAAAAATCCATGAGCTGGTGTATCAGCATGCCGCCGATAACAACAGTGATGAGAAGGGTATACACATATTTTACGAGCAGATATATCTTCCGCTGGAAACGCTCGGTGGCATCCAGGGAAGTAGTATCAACCCCTTCGGATTCAATAATGCTCTCATACCTCTTCCTCCTTTCTAAGAAATCTACACCATCGAGTATGGGTTCGCCTTTGACAAAAGCAGCAACCTTTTCATCAAAACCAGCCTCTGTTTGATGAATCTTTCCAGTGGCGAACGATTCGACAGCACCTGGGTGGCATTGCTGAGTACTGTCGGCACTGGCGCAGGTACTTTGTAGATTGGTCCTGTGAACCGGTGACTGAGGATCGTGCATACTTTTAAGGGAATGAACTGAGTACCCGATTGGAGCATGACAACTGATGCAGTCTGGAGCATTTTTGTCGTTATAAAGAACTCCCTTCCAGTGAAAGGTGTCCTTGTAATTTGAGGTAGCCGGAAGATTGTGGCGAGCCATCATCTGTTCATCCTGGTGACAGTTCAGGCAGAGTTTGGCTGTTTCCAGGGCTGTTTTAGATCTATGGAGACGATGGGCGAAATGCTGGTAATAACGGGTTGCCCACTCTGCTTCGGTATGACAACTGATACATCGGCGCAGGGTGTCACGAGAGATACCCGGTTGCTGATCGAAACCCTGTACCGGTTTGTATACAGTGTTCAAATGACAGTCAGTACATCCCGGCATATCTTCACTGAATGTTTTAGGGTTACCGGGCGTTCCCTTGCCGTGGATACTTTCATTTACCTCGGCGTACAAATTGCCGTGCGAAAATTCCACATCCCGTGAAGGCTCCTTAACATGACACTTTGTCGAGCAGTCAACTTTTTTCGCATCGTTGTGAGGGATGACATCCAGATTCAGATGGCAATTTTTGCAAAGAATCTTCCCATGAACAGAATTGTTGAACATGTTATAATTAATATAAAACAAGCGAAGTTTGCCCGTTTCTGATCCAATCGTGCAAGTCCTGAATACTTGTGACAAACGGCACAACCATCCTCATCAGCCGCAGCGGCAAAAGCCAGAACCGGCATGACAAGTGAAACCAGCACAAACCACGATAAAACATGTACTCTCAGTGTTTTACTCATTCTTCCCTCCCCTTGCTTGAGAAACGTTTCACCATCTACAATATGTTAGACTCCTATTTCACTTTTCCCCGCAGCATGGACAGGAACAAACATTTGCCATGCCTTTAATACTTTCTTTGAACCTCCTCTTACTTCTGAGCGATGAACAGCTCCTGTAGCCTGAATAATAATATGAAAAGAACTGGCTGTTCATCGGCAACCCTTATTCAGGAAACTGCTTATTTCTCAAGATGTTATTGCAACCGATTTTTCATTCTATCTATCTGCCAGATTCCCACAAGTGGCATATTGTCGCGCCACATTGTTATACTGGACCTTCGCAAATAAAGGAAACTAAAAAACACATCATATTAAACTCTTACGTTGACTGGCGGGCAGTGCTGAGTTAAATTGAGAAAATATTTATTTACAGGGTCTCTGGTTCGAGGCCTTCAATGAAACAGCGAATTGGTGGCGATCTTGTCTGAACCTGTCTGGATAAGTCATAGGGGAATTTCCCATAAGTTCGATGAAAACAGTCATGCGGCGTTTATGGCTGCCTGTGATGCAGGTTTTTCCTGGCTGGAAACCGATCTGCACTGCACATGTGACAATCATGTTGTTCTCAGTCACGATGAGGAGCTGGATAAGGTGTCACGTGCCACGGGGAAGATATATGAGCTGACACGGACGGACCTGGAGAAGGTCCGGTTGAAAAGAGGCGGAAAATTTTTATTCCTGGATGGCTTTATGGCGGAGTTCAGCCAGCAGCACTGGGTGTTTGACATTAAGCCGGGTACTGCAGAGCGAACCATGGTCATTGTCGCAAGGCTGTTGAGAAGGAATCCGGAACTGATCCTGAAAATAAATTTTCTCTTCTGGGATGAGATAATACAGAAAGAATTTTTGAGCGAATTTCCCGAAGCAGTCTGTTTTCCTGGGGAGGTGGAATGTTATCGTGCTGGTATCAGCACGTTTCTCGGAATACCTTCCTTGGGGAATATTCGCAAAGGGAAAATTTATTCCGTGATACCTGCTGGATATGGTTTAACACTGCTCTCTCAACGGGTCGTGCGGAGTTTTCACGAGCGAGGTGCCTGGGTGCTGGGATATCTCCCGGCAGATCGGCGGCAGGTTCAGTTGTGCCTTGACGCCGGGGTTGATTATATTCTCAGCGATGATCCCCCGGTGAGATAGTGCCTGTTAAGAAACGGCCTTTTTATCCGGACTCTTCGCAGCTTTAAAAATTTTTCACCCAATTATTAACAACGTTAAAATAAGCTGGGTACTATATTCTCGGAATATCTGATATATGTCTGCGGTAAAATTTCTTCTGCGCCTCGATTTAGAAGAAAAAATCTCATTTCTTGACGGAAATCAGTTATTTTACGTTGTTGTTATTTCGGGCTGCCTTGTTTGTAGATACAGACATGCCCACAAGCCAGGCCACAACTACTGCGGTGAAAAACTGTTCCACGATTGCCTCTATCTGACACAATGAGGATGCTCCGGGAGTTTTGGGGAGGATGTCACCATAGCCAAGGGTCGTGAGGGTCACAAAGCTGAAATAATTAAAGATATGGATTGGCGGTAGTGTCGGTTGGCACCTGTACGGTAGTAGCGGTCGTAGTCCCATGATTTCCTGTGGACGTAGGTGGTGTTATTGCTGCTGTATCCTGTGGAAGATCCTGGTGAGCCACATCCGGACAAGGAGATTGAAAGGAATACGGTTCCAATCAGAATTATGGTGAGAAAGAGTTTTTTCATAATATTTTGCTCCAGTTCCCTTAATGTTGAATTACAGGTTGTAGAGAATGGAGCATTCTTTTGAGGTCTTCACCGTGCTGTTTTGTGGTTTCAGGAGGACCGATGTAAACCGCTATGGCAAAATAGTCTTGCCCCCGGGACGAATAACTCAGTGTTACCTGAGCCTGTGAAAATCCGGTGCTGATAGACAGGAAACTGATGGCGAGTAGAATGAATGTTTTATGCATGCATACATGTGTCCTCTGCTGCTCCGGTTTTGTATGGGGCCTGGAAATTGATAGTACGGCAGCATTTGATAAACAAACCATGAAATCAGCACAACACAAAAGTTATGAGAAATTGAGATTAAAGTCAACATTGAGCAAGTAGCGGGCCTCCTGTTCCAGACTGGCCAGTTGTAACGGGTGGTTGATTAATTCATCCTTTGCAAAGTGGAGAGTCAAATTATTGTTGTGAGCGGTGATTTTGTCAATAACTGCTGTTTCTTCCTTGCGGGATCTGTGCAGGAGAGTGGCAAGGCGAAGCAAAACCACCAGTCTCAGCGCAGCGTCCTGATTTTGATCCGGCAGTGTTCTGAAAAGCTTTAAGGATAGTTTTTTACGATGACAGCGTACCAGTACGCTCATCCAATTCTGTTCTTCGAAGGAGAATCCCGGGAGGTCTGCATGATCCAGCAGGTAGGCACCATGTTTCTGGTATCCGCTTAATGAAACTGCCAGGCCGATTTCATGGAGACTGCAGGCCCAGTGCAATCGTTCAGCGTCCTCAACGCTGAACTTCCAGTCTTGTTCACAGGCCGTCAGTAACTGGTGGGCCTTTTTGCTCACTCGGCGCGCATGTTTCTGGCTGATCTGGAAGCGTTGCTGTATGCTGGTGACCGTTTTCAAACGGGTATCTTCACTCTTGATCCTGCCAATACGTTCATAGAGCAGGCCTTCCCGCAGTGCTCCGTCAGAAACTTCCATTGCCTTGATTTTCAAGGCTTCAAATGTGGCGATGAGGATAGCAAGACCACCGGCAAACACCGGGTGTCTGTCGTGTTTCAGGCCGGGCAGGTCAAGGCAGGAGAGTTTTCCAGCAGCAATCATGTGCTCGCGGATGGTATAAAGGTTGTCCAGGGTGATATGGTAGGAGTCAAGTCCCAGTTTCTGTACAACTCTGCCTATGGCCTTTATGGTTCCAGATGCTCCAGTGGCTGAGGTCCAGTCAACTTTCTGAAAATAGCGCCTCACTGGACGCAGTTCGAGATGGGCTGCAATTCCCGCTTTTTCCCAGTGTTTCTTCCCAAGTTTGCCATTTTTGAAAAATTTGCGACTCATACTGACACAGCCCATATCCAGGCTGCGAAGGTGCAGAGGGTCGAAATCTTCGCCAACGATGAGTTCAGTGCTTCCGCCCCCAATATCCATGACAAAGCGTATCCCATCTTCAGCCACCAGGGAGTGAGAAACGCCAAGGTAGATTAGCCGGGCTTCTTCCCTGCCACCAATGACTGAGATGGGGTGTCCCAGAACCTCACTGGCATTCCTGAGGAAAATACGAGAATTCTTTGCCTGGCGCAGGGTTTTTGTACCCACAGCAGCCACACTGCCTGCCGGAAAATCATTGACTCGTTCACTGAAACGTTCAAGGCAGGCAAGGGCACGGGTTCGAGATTCCTGGGAGAGGATACCGCTGTCGTCAAGGCCTGCTCCAAGGCGTACCATCTCTTTTAAATTATCAAGGATGTGGACATGACCATCTTCAATCCTGGCCACAACCATGTGAAAACTGTTGGAACCGAGATCTATGGCCGCTAAATGCTGTTGTTTCTGTTGTTGTGCTTTCAATGTTTCGTTTCCTGCTGATATTGACAGCATCTGTTTCCAGTGCTGTCTGGTTCAATGAACTGGTAATTTGAGCGTATAATTTGTGGGGTTGAAAGTCAAATCGGAATATTCCAGGCAGAGCAGAGTACGAGGGAAACAGATTAATATGTGAAATTTTTCTGCAAAAGGCCTACAATCTCAGTATGCCATCCCCAAAGAATGCAAAAGGCAATCCATATGGGGCTGTTGTTGATTTCACAGGTCGTTTGTTATGAAAGTGCCATCCTGGAGAAAGGAGATACTGTATCCAAAAAGTCTGCAGCAGCGAACCATCGTCTTCGTACTGGTCCCTATTTTTATCTTCCTCACTATTGCCGGAGTATTTGGTTATCGCGCGGTTCGCAACATACTCCTTGAACAGTGGAGTGAAGCCGCTCTTGCAAAGCTCGAAAAATCAGCTTTTGACATCGACTCGCAGTTACAACGTCCCAAACAGGTACTTCTCCTATTGGAAGGGATTACTGAAAAGGTCCTGATCGAAGGCAGTAGTGTCCGGTTAGAAATTTGCAAACGAACGTTTTCGTCGTTTTCGTTGCTTTGCTCTCGGTTTTCGTTTTTCTTTTAGTGCAACCGCTTGTTTTTCAACTTGTTGCAATGCTTCATTTCGTATCTGAGTGCGAAGT
>JAJRQL010000107.1 GCA_024280265.1 Deltaproteobacteria bacterium | reverse complement strand
TTTAACAGCAAATACCGTCGTCCGACCGACAAGCTTGCCGGTTTGGCAACAACAAGTGAGAATGAATATCAATTTCCAAGCCGCAACGTAGTACTTCCTGAGCAAGTAATACTCAAAAAAAAGGAACTGCAGGATTTAGGTGTAAGTATTTCCATTCAGTTTTCCCCTGTTGCATGTGGTTTAGTGCAATTAGTCTGAGCTGATAATGGATCGGTGGCTCAGGGAACTATTAACTTGTGCTGCTTACTTTAACTTGCGCAAGATTAGAGGAATGTTAAAGGGGGAATAAATATGGGCGAAGAAGATGGCTTTTTTTGCTGTCAGGGGAGTAGAACAGCCGGGCAAAGATGCCAGGAGTGGAGACAGAAGAAAAATAAGGAATGGGACATGTCGGAGCAGAAAAGTCTTATGGACTTTCTGCTCGTTCAGGGTCCTGTCCACAGATGGAACAGCCTTGCATTCTCAGAGGTTTGATCAGGCCGCTTTCGTTCATCAACGTATCATTCTGAAAAATATCAAGAGTTGCTCCATCTGCGGTAATCTTCCCCTTATGGAGAACAATTGTCCGTTCGCACAAATCAACAGCCATATCCAGATCATGGGTGGCGATTATTTTTGTGTGCTTGAATGACATAAGCAACTTGATAAGTCGTTGCCTGGCACGGGGATCAAGATTGGAGCTTGGCTCATCCATAATCAGAACGTCAGGAGACATGGCAAGAACCGTAGCGATGGCTACTGATCGTTTCTCTCCGCCTGACAGCCGGTAGGGAGGGCGGTCTACCAGATGGGCAGCTCCCACCCGTTCCAGGGCATGGAGGGCAGCATTTTTTGCTGAATCAGGGGCTAATCCGAGGTTAAGTGGACCAAAGCATACATCGTCTAAAACCGTCGGCATAAACAGTTGATCGTCAGGATCCTGAAAGACCATACCAACAGAACGACGCACTGCCTTCAGATTTTTTTGAGTTATTGGATAGTCACCAATGGAAACAGAGCCACTGTCTGGTTGCAGAAAACCGTTGAGGTGATGCAGGAGGGTGGATTTCCCCGCACCGTTTTCACCGACAAGAGCAACGGATTCGCCGTGTGTGATGCTGAACGAAATATTATGTATGCCACAGTCTGTAGCCGGATAACTGTAGCAGAGTGTATCTGCCTTGACGATGTGATGGCTCATGTGAAATTCAGTACTCCATTACCTATCAGTTCGGGGAAATTGTACGTGCGCAAAAGATAGAAAACAACCGTCCAGCCCAGCAGAAACAAAATATCCTTCAGGTACAGGCTGGAAGAATTCATTGTGTGAATATTCCCGTCAAAACCTCGACAAAGCATTGCCAGGTGAATTCGTTCTGCTCTGCCGGTTGCTCGCAATAACAAGTTTCCTGCCATGGAGCCGAATGTCTTGATTCCGGGCCCTTTGATGTCGAGTGAGCGCAGGCTTCTGGCTCTGCTCATACGGCTGGCCTCATCAAGCAGAACAAAGATATAGCGATAGAGGAAGAGAAGTTGAACGACGAATACCTTGGGTACACGAAATTTTTCCAGAGCCAGGCAGATGCCATTAAAACTGGTTATGCCGATCAGTATGAGAGCCGCGCCCACGGTCAGGGTGAACCTGAGCATGATGGAAACAAGGGAAATCCACCCTCCTGAGATTCCCAGTGAACCAATATGGAGGAGAATAGTCTGGTCAAGCAAGGGATTAAAAAGCCCTACCATGAGTGCGAAAGGGGAGACCAGAAGAATTTTTTTCAGAAAGTATCCTGGTGGCAACCCGGAAGCAGCAAGCAGTGAAACAGGAAAAACAGCAAATGGAATCAATTGGGAAATGGAGTATTTATCCATTGATACAACCGTGATAATAAAGATCATGGTCGTAAGCACCTTCACCCGGGGATCAAGCCGATGCGGCCAGCTGTCTCCCCGAGCCATGAGATCCAGATTACGGATATCGAGGAAGTTTCGTTCAAGAAAAGTCATGAGTGTCTTCCTCGATGATTTGCTGCATGTTGATTTTCTGCAACGTCAGACAGTTGTTTTTTTACGCCTGAGCAACAAACCTATGCAGCCTGCGGTCAGCAGAGTAAGCAGACCTCCCACCAGACCGGCTGTGGAGGTTCCGGCATCAACAGCCGGCCATTGTGCAGGTGCTTCTGTCACAGACTCAGACTCCGCTGTACCATGTTCATTTTCATTTGTCTTGAATCCATAATCAGGAAGAAAAGCGGATTTTTCCTGAATGGCGGCCAGGCTTTCATGGATACCATGGTCGGGCTCTTGCAACTCTCCGGAGCCAGTTACTCCCTCGATTGACCACTCCAATCCATCAAGGCGCGATGAAGCAAACCAGGACAGAGCTGTCCCCGTCACCAGAGCAACGGCCAGGAGTCCCAGTGCAACATTTCGAACCATGACTCCCTTAAGCGGTTTTGCTTCAAGGGAATAACGGAGAATATCAGGACGAGCTTTCCAGATAAAAATAACCACAGCCGCAGTGACGAGTCCTTCCACAATGCCAATGGCCAGATGGATTGGCTGCATAAGTAATAAAAATGTTGTAAATGGTAACTCAGAGATACCTGAAGCAACGGTTTCTATTACGACCCCAAGGGCACCAAGTTGAAGGCCAACAACAGCTGCCAACATAGAAGCAATGAAAATCCGTTTTTCTGTGGGGATTTTGCCGACAATTTTTTTATAAATAAAGGGGTATGCAATAAAACAGGGAAAAAATGCCAGATTAAAAATATTGCAACCCAGTGCCAGTAAGCCACCATCCGCAAAAAACAGAGCCTGCACAGTGAGTACAGATGCCATAACCAGGAAGGCCGCATACGGCCCAAGTAATATGGCCAGAATCATGCCACCTCCGAGATGGCCGCTTGATCCTGTGGCAGGAATTGTGAAGTTGATCATTTGTGCAGAAAAAATAAAGGCTCCCAGCACCCCCATCAGAGCAACTTTCCGATCGTCCATTTCCAGTTTAACCTTACGGCAACAGTATGCCATTGTACCAGCAGTTGCAGCCCATAATGTGCCGCCAACCGCCGGGGAAATAAGAGCGTCAGCCATATGCATATCAAATCCTCCTTAATAAAAAAACAAACTATACTTTGCCTAGTATTACGAATTATAAAAACGTAATACCCTAGGAGATGAAATTCTTTGAGTCAAGATTAAAATGAAAAAAAAGAAAAAGAACATAGCAATGATGAATTGACCTGGTATTGATGATTTGCTCCCTTGCCTGTATGCTCTTCAGTTTGATCTATCCTGCAAATACTACAAAAGGTGACATAATTATGCACATAATACAACCAATTGGAACAATCTACTCCCCGTTTCAGTCAATTGAGGACATGCCTATTCAACCAAAAGGTGCATCTGGCGTGGAGGGCTATGTCTTGGTTGATGAGCCCCATATTGATGGTCTTCGGGATCTTGAAGGGTTTAGTCATATCTACCTCCTCTATAGTTTTCATAAAACATCACGAACAGAACTACTTGTAACGCCTTTATGGACAACCAGAAACGTGGTGTATTTGCAACACGTTCTCCCCTGCGGCCAAATCATATAGGCCTATCTATTATTGAGATGAAAAGGATCGATGGGAATCGAATTGTTGTGGGAAATATTGATATTCTCAATGAGACTCCATTGCTGGATATTAAACCATATATTGCACAATTTGATGCTGTTAATGAAAGCACTTCAGGGTGGCTGGCTGCCAGTGATAAAGAAATTCGCACAAAGCGATCTGACAACAGGTTCGGATAATATCAGGATCGATCATAATGAAAAAAAGTGGTGTATCCAGAAAACGCACATAATATCGCCTGAGACCAGCTATACATTTTTTGCTCTTTCAGATCTGTCACTGCGACAGCTGCTTTGTAATTAGCTGGTAATTCTGTCAGGTTTGATGGCGTCGTAAAAACCCTTCAATCTGAGTTCTGAGATCATGTTGTCTCTGGTGCTTGCTTGTTTTCCGAGAATGGGTTTAAATTTCTCAAACAATGGATATTTTCTTTTTGACAGTGAAATCAACGGCAGGTATGCGAGGAACTCTTTTTTCCTCCAGACCAACCGAAGGCGTTTATATTTTAATGGGTGCTATGGCCTGGGAGGAATGATGGGATTATTGGATATTACCAATCAGATAAATGTAGAACTGGAAGGTGGATCAAGTCGAAATGAAGTCTTTGAAAAATACGTATCATCGAACCCTGCGAAAGCGGCGACCTATGCATACTGTATTGCAAGTATCCCTACATCGGTGCTGAGAAAACAATATATGCGCCCCAACGCCCTGCTTGCATTGCTCCTGGTTGCATATGCTGTCCTGGTGGTTCTTTCCGAGCTGCCGATTGATGTACAGGAGCCGACTATTTTTATTCTGATAAGGACCCTGTTTCCACTTGTATTTGCCTACTTCACCTTTCGCTTTCATGGTGGCGTCTATCGTCTGATGACTATATGGTTTCTGTATGACCTTCTCGAAACTATCCTGATCACTGGAGTCCCAACACCTGTTGCGTCTCTTAAATTACTGGTCCTTTTCTTTGTTACGGCTCTTTCATTTTTTATAGCTCGAAGGGTTTTCCCGAATCTCAGGATATTAGGACCGAAGAGAGACCCTAGCGGTAAGTTCTATTTGTAAGCTGCCTCGAGAGAAAAATAGAAAAAAATGGGGACAGATTTATTTTTTGTTCTCCAGTCATGATGGATTCGTAAAAAGCCAAAATAACCGATAGCTAAGAAAAAAACTCCATATGTGAGGCGCGTAAAATATCTACTATTACGACGTATCTTGGTAGGTCGTAATAGTAGGTATTTTCAGCAACAAAGCATATGGAAAGTTTTCATGACACCATCAATATCTGTATGGTACCAACAAGACATACCACGTCAATCTCGTATAATATTACCAAACTATCCCCATCATATCTCATTCAGCGGGGTCATAATCGTCAAGTCGTGTTCAGCACTGATGCTGACTAACGCTATTATCTGCGTAACCTTCAGGAATGGAAAAC
>JAJRQL010000106.1 GCA_024280265.1 Deltaproteobacteria bacterium | reverse complement strand
TTCATGGGGGATCTGTCCATGAGCCTCCTTTTTTCTTCGGCTGATATGGGCCCGATCTGGGAGTGAGGAGGGGCCATGAGACACCAGTCAACAACAGTGGGACGCCCTTTGGGGTCCAGGGTGGAAACCAGGGTTTCGCCTACCCCCAGCTCGGAGATGGTTTTTTCTGTGTCGATATCCGGGTTCTGGCGAAAGGTCTGGGCGGCAACCCGCACCGACCTCTGGTCTTTTGGCGTGAATGCCCGCAGTCCATGTTGAATACGGCATCCAAGCTGGCCCAGTATCTCATCGGGAATATCATTGGGGTACTGGCTGACAAAAAATATTCCAACACCCTTGGAACGAATGAGCCGGACAACCTGGGTGATCCGGTCAATGAGGCCCTTTGGAGCATTCTTGAAAAGAAGGTGGGCTTCGTCAAAAAAGAAGACCAGTCTTGGGATTGTGGCATCACCGCGTTCCGATAACTCTTCCATAAGTTCCGAGAGGAGCCACAGTAAAAAAGTGGTGTAAATTCTCGGGTTTGAGTAGATGGAAGAGGCATCGAGGAGGCTGACCACACCGCGCCCTGAAAAATCGGTATGCATCAGATCTTGAATAGTTAATGCCGGCTCACCGAAGAAGACGTCGCCACCTGACTCTTTCAGCACCAGAAGTTTCCGTTGAATGGCTGAAACGCTTTGTGAAGCGATATTACCATATTCTCTGGCCAGTTCCTTACGATTCTCTGCAATCCAGTTGAGCATGGCCCTGAGGTATTTCAGGTCGAGGAGCAGCATGCCCTGGTCATCCGCCACTGAGAAGGTGACAAGGAGGATACCAGCCTGAGTGTCGTTGAGTTCAAGGATGTTGGCAAGTAGTACCGGGCCCATTTCCGAGACAGTGGTGCGGACCGGATGACCAGTCTTGCCTTCGATGTCCCAGAAAAGAGTTGGACACCCCTCAAATGAATGTTTGGTCACCCCCATGTGGCCAAGCCGTTTACTTACCTTCTCGTGGGGCTTTCCGGGACTGGCTATTCCTGAAAGGTCGCCTTTGACATCGGCTGAAAAGACGGGAACCCCGATCCTTGAAAATGCCTCTGCAAGGAGCTGCAGGCTCACAGTTTTATCGGTGCCTGTGGCTCCGGTGATGAGTCCATGACGGTTGGCCATGGCTGGGTTGAGAAGAATATGCTCTCCGTTTTTATTGCCGCCAATGAGAATCTGTTGGGTATCGGTCATATTGAGACTCCAGTCAGCATGGATGAAACAAAATAATTAATTGTATTATACTATCATAGTGTTATAGGACAGGATAATCAAACGCCAGGGCAGGGCGCACTCCGTTGTTCTTATCTTTAACGTTACAGTTAATAAAGGTGGTGTTGCCAATTCTCTTTATACCATTGTGGTTATGAATGTGTCCAAAGATATGGATTGCAGGAGCAACTCGCTGCACTGTCTCAAGGAGGTCGGAACAACCATGACTGAGCCCCCCATCTTCGTCCATGATCCCACATGGAGGACTGTGGGTGATCAGGAGATCAGTGTCCTCCGGAATCAGGTTCCATTTGCTGCACATCACCCTGCCACGAGGCAGGGAAAAGGCGTCACAGGCGTTAGTGTTGAAAATAGGCTGCCAGGGAGCCCCGTATATTTTAATGCCCTCAATAGTGACACTGTCGTCCTGGAGGTAGATGGCGTCTTTTAAAAGCGTGCGGCCTAGTTCTGGAGAAGACGCCAGGAGATGATCATGGTTACCACCGATCACTACTTTGTACTGATGGGGGAGTGTGGCCAGGAAATCATTGAACCCTGCCACGTCCTGCAGGGGTCTGCAGACTGACATGTCTCCTGCAAAAATGAGGATATCACCCTTGGGGATCTTCACCTGCTGGTGGAGCATGTGGGTGTCACTGAATGCAATTATTTTCACGGTGTTGGTGAGGCTGTCGAGGAGATATCAGGGTTGAATTTCATCTATGGAGCGAATGTCCATGGCTTCGGTTTTATTGTTGTTGTCAGGGTTGGCGATAATTTTGAACTCGAAGATATTATTGGAGTCCAGGAAGAGACTGTCTGAACTTACATTTGACTTGGAGCAGTGAAAGAAGACACTTTCCGCCTTGAGGCCATGGTCTTGCAGTGAGTAGTAGCGCATAAAACCAAAACCGCGTTCACTATTGTAATTCATCGGGAACCCACGATGCCAGCCTGCTTTTTCATTCTGAAGTGGTAGAAGGCCTGGGATGAGAAAACCTGAGAGAAAACTGTCCGCCTCTTCTTTGAGTTCATTACTTACATTGTTAAAGGCGATAACTTCAACCCTGCATCCCATATTCTGCAGGGCCTTAACGAGGCGGATAAAGTCACCGTCACCGGTAAGGAGAATAATCCGGTCAAGGTTTCTGGCCTGAAGCAGCGCGTCAATGGCCAGGTCCATGTCGGCATTGGCCTTAGTGGTGAGAATTCCCTCGTCATCAACAAAGTGTTTAACAAACTTTTTGATTACTTTGAAGCCGCACTGGCGCAGGATGTCATGGTAGCGATAGAGTTTTACCCGGTATTCCAGGTCTTCTCTGGTACGTTCACCATTTTCGGCAAGGTAGCAGTTGGCTCGGAGCATGATGGAATTTCCCCGGTTGGCCAAATCCACCAGCACATCATATCGCATTCCATATCCACCGCAGAGCCTGATGTTCTCGGCATCTACGTATATTCCAGTTTTCAGGGTCATGGTATGGTCAGTGTTGTTAGTGTGAGATTGTTTTTGCGTCTGTTACAGGTAAACGTACCATGTATGGCACAGTTTTGGAGCGTTTTTTTATTTTTCTGTAAACGAATATGGTCAGGGGCTGGAAAGGCTGGTTGTAGTAGAGGATCTCCAGAGTGTATGGTGACAATGACGAGGGTTACCGTTTGACTGTTACTGGAGCAGGGCGGGTATGGCATTGCCCAATTCCTTCAGGTCAAAAGGCTTGGTGACAGCGGCCTGAAAGCCGTATTCCTGGAAATTTGCCATAACCGGATCATTGGAATAGCCACTGGCAACAATGAGCTTCGCTGTCGGATCAATCTGGAGAAGTCTCCTAGCCGTTTCCTGGCCACCCATGCCACCTGGAATGGTTAAGTCCATGATAACAACGTCGATGGGAGCACCATTTTTCTGGTGCTGCTGATATTTTTCTAATGCCTGTTGACCGTTTTCCACAAGTATTGATTCGTAGCCAAGGGCTTCGAGTTGCGATTGAAGAAGATTCCTCAGCATCTCTTCATCGTCCATAACCAGGATCCGTGCAGGTCGGGAAGGAGAGTCTGGTGTAGGAGTGAGACGTTGTTCTTCTGCATCTGTAGCAGCCGGCAGATATATGGCAACTGTTGTTCCCTGGCCGGGGATAGAATCAACGGCCAGGAATCCGTTATGCTTGTTAACGATAGAATGACAGATGGCAAGACCCAGGCCGCGGCCTTCCTGTTTTGTGGTGAAATAAGGATCAAATATTTTGTCCATGAGTCCATTGGGAATACCTATTCCGTTGTCCTGGACAGTGATGCGGACAAACTCTCCGATATCAACATTGAGAAACGGTTCTCTGGCCACATCATCAATGTTACAGCATTCGATATTTATCTCATCGTTTTCGCGAAGGGCCTGCCTGGCATTGAGGATGATATTATGAATAACCTGACTGATCTGGCCGCTGTCGGCATCAACTTGCCAGATTTTGTCTGGAAAAATGTAATTGCAGGTGATGCTTGTGTCGTCGAGAATAAATTCAGCAGAACTTTTGATAAGCTCGGGCAGTGAGATTATCTTTCTGACCGGGTCGCCACCCTTGGCAAAGGTGAGTAGCTGGTCTGTGAGTTTTGCAGCCCGCAATGTCGCTTTTTTAGCGCTGTCAAGCAGTGCAGCTGTTTTGCTGTCTCCTGCTGTACGGTAGCCGGCGAGCTCGATGTTTCCAAGGGTTGCTGAGAGGATGTTGTTGAAATCATGGGCTATTCCTCCGGCAAGGACGCCGATTGATTCCAGTTTTTTAATCTTGAACAGTTCTTCTTCGAGTAATTTTTCATTGGTTGTATCTCTAAAAACCCGGACGGCTCCCACTATTTTGTCATCCTGGTCTTTGATAGGTGCACTACTGTCTGCTATGGGCCGGATTGTTCCATCTTTTGCGATGAGGGTCGTATGGTTGTCAAGACCTACAGCTTCCCCGAACTCAAGTGCCTGATGGATGGGACTGAGACATTTCTGCCCGGTCTTCTTGTTAATGATGTTAAAAACTTTGTTTGAGGCCACTTCTTTGGCATCTTCGTTGCTCCAGCCGGTCATCTGCTCAGCGACCCTGTTCAGGAAAACTATATTGGCGCTTGTGTCAGTGGTGATAACCCCATCACCTATGGAGCGCAAGGTGACGCTGAGCAGTTCTTTTTCGTTTCTGAGTTCTTCCTCAGCCTTTTTCCGGTCGTCCGTGTCACGTATTGCAGCAATGAGAAAATCCTGATTCTTGAAGTGAGTTTTTTTGAGAGAAATCTCCGTCCAGAAGATGCTGCCATCTTTTTTCTTCGAGAGCCACTCAAAGGTGTGGGTTCCTTTTTCAATTGCTTTTTGAAAAAGGGGGATGGCGCCTTCTCCATTCCAAGGGGACGATCCCTCGCTGATCAAATCTATATTCAGCTGTGGAGTTTCTTCGCGGGCATAACCATACACGTCCCTGAAGGTCTTGTTTGCTTCAATGAAACGGCCATTATCTGCAGAGAAAATGATAATCGACTCCCCGGGTGCGTTGAATATTTCCCGGTATTTTTCCTCCTGCTCGTGGAGTTGGTCATGGGCAATTGAAAGTTCAGATATCTTGTCGAGCCAACGCTGTCTCTGTCGGCCCAGCAGGAAACCGGAGACTGAACCCACAAACAGTGGTGCCATGTAGCGGTAAATGTCACCCTGGTGGCCGGTTCCGCTTAAGGCAAGAAAACCAAAAACAGGAACGATACAGGCTCCTGTCAGAGCGTATGTCACTGCCAGAGAACATCTCATAACAGAATTGTGTCATATTATGAAAACACAGTCAAGGCTGGTATTTTGCAGTCAAGGGGGTGGTTGGTAGGAGGTGACTGAAAATAACCATCAAGAAGCAATGTCAGGGTATGTCCCGTGCCGGCTTGGGATTGGAAAATGCCTGTTTTTGTCGGCTGCACTTCCCCGCTCTGGAAAGCGAATTCGTATCACTTTATAGAGCAGCAGATGTTTTTTCTGAGGCACAGAGGTGTTATTTGTATTTCATATCCTCTTCAAGGATATGGTTGATTAACCAGTCCCGTAGAAAGAGGTAGAGGTCGGAAACAATGCCCTCCTTTCCTTCTTTTACTCGCTCCTTAAAGACAAGCACCTCTTCTTCCAGTTCGGCGTGTATATTTTTGTGTTCTTCCAGAAGCGGGAAGGCGCTTTTTCTCATAGCCTCCTCTTCGCTCCTGAAGTGTGCCTGTGTGTATTCAACCAGATCAGCAATGTCTTTTTCCAGGACTGTTTGGTCCTCTATTGACCATGGGGTGTCGCGAATATGATTGCGGACAATGATATATATGTCATTGATAAGGTCAACAAGCACTTTGTGTTCCTTGTCAAATTGTTCGACACCAACAGAATACGACTCTCTCCATTTTATTAAGACCATGTTAGCTCCTGTATGATAAGATGACCATGTCTTAGGATATACACTACCCAATAAAACATTGTATCTTTTCTCTTCCAAAAATAACAGAGCATGAGGGAGGATTTTTTTATATTTTATCTCGCTTAATATTCCGAGCAATTTAATGGCTGCCAGTGAAACCAGCAGATACCAGTTTGGCGGAATTATTGTGGTGGGAATTCTGGGAGTTGTTGTTAGGTGAAGTATCGGTTTTGTTGTAGAGAGGAAGGTAATTCGGAATATACTCCATCACCTGAAGATATGGGGTGAAAACGGGTAGCCGTGGTGTACCCTGCAGGCCGGCAAATTTTGTTTGGGAAAATAATAGTTGTATTTCAGTTAGAATCGGATCAGGAAACCGGCTGTGAAGGCACTGCCGGCCCAGGCGAATTGCATGCCGACGTTTTTGTATCGTATATCACTGTAGAGCTGAATTAGCGGAAAAAGCTCAGAATTTCCAATCTGCATTTTCTCATAGCCATAGAGAATTCCGGCACGGTAGCCCATTTCCATGGAGATTGGTCCCCAGGTGGTACGGTAAACATCA
>JAJRQL010000105.1 GCA_024280265.1 Deltaproteobacteria bacterium | reverse complement strand
TTCCAAGCTATCAATAAACATGCTATCAAAAATATCTTCATCCACGGCATTTCATGTAACTACACAAAATACCGTCGTTTTATGCTTTCCGGCCAAACACTATTTACTCAGCCATCTGCAATTTCAGGTTTTTACGAGCTTGTCAAGTGTAGCCATAGTGGGTTGGACCACAGAACGATTATTGCAAAACTCCCAGAGGGAATTCTCATAAACTTTCTATACTAGAGATTAGTGTCTTACTCCATAAAAACTGAAATCTAAAACGTTTTCCGACTTGTCGGGTTAGTCGATTTTGACATTTTTTTTAAAATCATCAGGAAGTCCCTTATGGAAATTCGGAATAGTTTGTTTTTGAGAACTGTTGATGTTAATTACAGCAAGAGTAAGAGGCATTACAGGAACAGACAGGGAAATGCGGGGGCGTGCTCTGCAGAGTTGATTCATGAACACTATACCATGGGTCATGGTGAGTTGGAAAATATCCAGATCTCTGCAAGAAGGCAAAACGAAACGTAACTATTCAGCAGCACCCATTTTCGTCCGGTCTGGACGCCTCATGTACAGAATCGTACACTACGGCGACCAGCCTGAACGAACCTGGGCACTGTTGAACAGTTACGGATCTGAGTTTACCCATATTTTGAGGGGTACACTGCATAGTCACAACGAAACAAAGTGCACGTACCCTGATCGGTATATTCTTCTGTTCAAGTGACACATATTTTGATTTAATGAATGAAGACTGACGAAGAAATGAAGTAAAATGCTTTTAATTATATTTGGAGGTACAGCATGACAATCAAAATAGGTATTAATGGCTTTGGTCGTATTGGTAGAAGTATGTTTCGGGCACTCACAAAAGATTCTGCTTTTGCAGATATCGAAGTTGTGGCAATCAATGACCTCACCGATAATGCAACTCTGGCCCATCTCCTTAAGTATGATTCGGTAATGGGAGTGTACGAGCCTGAGGTCGGAAGTGATGAACATGGGATAAGTATTGATGGGCACCATATTCAGGTGACGGACCATCGCGACCCTGCAGATATCCCCTGGGGGGAGGCTGGAGTTGAGTATGTAGCCGAGTGTACCGGGCTGTTTCGTGACAGCGATTCTGCTCAGAAACATATCAGTGCTGGTGCCGGAAAGGTGGTGATTTCAGCTCCTGCAAAGGGAGAGGTAAAAACTTTTGTCATGGGGGTGAATGAGGATGAGTATGATCCAACCATGCACCATGTTGTTTCCAATGCCTCCTGTACCACCAACTGTCTGGCACCATTTGCAAAGGTGATTCTGGATAATTTTGGGATTAAACACGGGCTTATGACAACGGTACATGCCTATACAGGAGATCAGCGGCTTCTTGATTTTCCCCATTCTGACCTGCGGCGGGCCCGGGCTGCCGCACTGTCCATGATTCCCACCTCCACAGGTGCTGCTGCTGCCGTGGCACTGGTTATTCCGGAGTTAAAGGGCAAGTTTGATGGCCTGGCAGTACGGGTTCCTACTCCTAATGTATCTCTGGTTGATGCTGTGATGGAGGTTGAGCAGCCCACAACTGTATCTGAAGTAAATCAGGCTCTGAAGGAGGCGGCGAACCGTTATCTTGGCTATTCCGATCTGCCCCTGGTCTCCATCGACTATCAGGGGAATCCGCACTCTTCCATTATTGATGGACAGTCCACTAAAGTTATTGGAACCACGGTAAAGGTGATGAGCTGGTACGATAACGAGTGGGGATACTCTAATAGAATGTTAGACCTTATTCTTCATATGGGTGCAAATAAAGCTCTGTGAGTTATTAATGAGAATCAGTGATAGTTAATATGTGCTTGATTTTTCATATGAAAAGATGTAGTACCTCCTGGTTGGAAGCCTATTTCTGAAGTGCAGGATTTAGGTAATATTATTTTTTTCATCAGGAGGATGCAGTATGAAAAACACGATTATTGTAACAGCTGTTACTGGATTATTGGTTGCCGGAACCGCATTTGCGTCGGGGCATGGTGTGCACTGGGGGTATACCGGTCACGAAGGGCCTGAGTTCTGGGGCGATCTGTCCAATGAGTTTGCAGTGTGCAAGAGTGGTAAGAATCAGGCTCCCATCGACATTGATGGCTTGACTGAGGCTGAACTCAGCCCCATTGTATTTCATTATGCAAGTACTCAAATGGATATTGTGAACAATGGACACAGCATTCAGGTGAACTATGCCCCAGGTTCCACCATCACTGTGGACAATCATACCTTTAACTTGCTTCAGTTTCATTTTCACACTCCAAGTGAGAATACCGTGAAAGGACGATATTTTCCCATGGAGGCGCATCTGGTCCATGCCGATAAGGATGGAAACCTTGCTGTGGTAAGCGTACTGTTTGAAGATGGTGCCACCAACTCATTTATTGATACCGTCTGGGCCTCCATGCCGGAAAAGACAGGAGAAACTAAAATGATTCCTGAAGTAAGTCTCAATGTGACAGATATGCTTCCGTCCGATAAGGCTTATTACAGATTCAACGCCTCGTTGACAACACCACCGTGTACTGAAGGGGTGCGCTGGATGGTTATGAAGGTTCCAGTGACTGTTTCCAAGGCCCAGGCAAAAAAGTTTAACGATGTGATGGGTGGTGACAATAACCGTCCTGTTCAGCCGGTAAATGCACGGCCAATTCTGAAATAATTTTTTTTCATTGAGTTCTGCTGTATTTCAGAATGATTTACAGTGTTATTGTGCAGTAGAGCTGGAGGGCATTTTTTTGAGACGTCCTGGGGAACATTTTCGCCAGGACGTTTTTTTATTGTCCGGTGAGAAGATCCTTGAACTTGCAGGGTAAATGTTTGATACTTGCATTTAATCGTTGTTTTTTTGTTCGTTTTTTCCAAAAAAAATTTTGTTCCGCGCCGCATCGATGTGGTGTGCGTGGCGGCCATCAACCAGAGCATTGAGAGATGATAGAGAAAATAGAGAAGATAGAGAAGATCGAATCGGATGCCCTTATAGCAAATCTTCTGGAAACTGCAGAAGATGTGGTTATTGAGAGCAGATTACAGCCTCTTCTTGATGTTGTGAGCCGTTACAAAGGGCTATACACTACCCTTGAAAATCTTCTCTATGAGGTATGTCATCCTTATCGGAACTGGAATATTCTGACTCCTCAATTACGCAGTTTTGTACTCAAAAACAGCAAATATTATGTTCGTCACGAGAAGGGGCCTGAGACCTTTACCCTGTTTGCAGGGCTCTCTGTGGAGGCTATGAAAGATTGCGAGAAGAACTCCAAGCTTTTGTCGCAGATTATCGAGTCTCAGGTGGCCTGGGTTGCCAAGATGGTCAGTCTTTTTTCAGTGGATGACCTGTATCGTTATCAGTTTGCCCTGAATAACTATTTTAAGGATTTGCGAGATCTGGATGATGGGGAGAGCCCCATTATGATGCATATCGTCCAGGGTCAGCATCCCATGAAAAAGCTGGCAACCTCCTTGCTGGCCTTTGTTGAGAAGGGGGCTACAGATTTTGATTATTATCAAATGGCCGAGCTGATGCAGGCCATTTTGAAGCGAAACTACGATTACTGGCTCAAGGAGGAGGATCCGCTGCCCTGGTTTCTTAACCATTGTGGTGATCTCTGTAAGGATTTTCACTCAGGTCAGCTCTTTTCAGCCATATCCCATGAGGCAATGGCTGAAAACAAGCGTGCAGTGATAGATATAGATATCAGCTCTGATCCCGTTTCTGCCCTCACTGAAATACTGGCTTTACCGGCTCATGTTGATATTGTGCGTCTCTATAAAGAAATTCCAGCCCGGCTGGCCCAGGCCGATGAAGCTGAGCTTGGAAAGGTCAAGGAACAGGCACTGCCGCTAAGTCGATTTGCCGAGAATCAGAAACTGCTTTTCCTCTTTCGGATCATGGATACCAAGGGGCTGTACCTTATCCATGAGGAAACTTTGCGCGAGATTAACCGCTCTCTGGTACAGCTTATCCGACTTCAGAAATTTGAGGAAATTGAAGAGTTCCTGATTACAACCTTCCATCTTCTGAAAGCCAACGTGCGAAGATATCCTCACACTTCACTTCAGTGTATCCAGGTACTTGGTGGAGAGGTGTTCCAACGGAAGAACGGCAGGATGGTCGAGGCTTTTCTCTGGGAGGCGGTGCGTTTCGGTTTTCAATATGCCAATGTCATGGGAGTGGATGAAGACTGGCAACCCATCACCAACCCGGCTCACCTTGCCAATATCCGGGTATGGCTGAACCTCATCATGCAGGAACCTAAGTGGTGTGCCACCCTTTTCTCAGCGCTCATTATTAATATCAAGCTCTCAGGTACCTGTGTAAAAGATACGGATCTGTTTCAGCGTGATATCACCAATCTTCTTAATCACCCCATTGAGCCTGTCTATAATCTCACCAAGCAATTCACCAAGCTCATGCCTGTCTTCTTTAATGAAATCGGTGCAGAAGGGGATCTGCGCGAGGTGTCGACAGAGCTTGATGAGATCCATAAACGCAGGGATCTGCTGATTCATTTTCTACGAAAACAGAGTCATGTGGAGAGTTCCAATCTCATTGTCGATTTTATCCGGGCCATTTTTGTCTTCTGGCTGACCCGTGATAAAAAGGTATTGCAGCCCTTTCTTCCGGAAGAGGTGTACTGTGAGGTGGCCATTGATGGAGAGTTTATCGATGACCAGTATATCATTGCCAACCGCATTCACAAAGAACTGGATTTCGGAGGGGTTGATGGTCTGCTCTCCTGGAAACAGGAGGAACGGCAGAAATACCTGGCCAGCCAGCAGGATCTCAAGCCTGCAGAACTTCGGCGTTTTGACTTGCTGGTTTATATGTTCCAGCTTTTGAATCAGAAGTATAACCTGGGTTTTCAGGAACTGCGCTCTGAGCTAGAGCATGCATCTCAGGAAGGGTTCCCGGAGATGGAAGAGCTTCTTGACACCCTTGAAAACTGCGAGACAGTGGAGTGTGTCGAGGCACTGCTTGACACTCTTGAGGGCCTGAAGAAAATTATTCTCTCAAGTGAGGTTTTTGAGGCTCGGGAGGATATCTACTATAAACGCCATATTGCCGTTGATATTCCATCGGTGTATGGCAAGTACAGGGAAAAGAAGTTTGACAGCCTGTCGTTAAGTTTTCGTCTTGAAAATCTCACTAATATCTACCTGGAGCGCCTTCCCGAGACAGTCAATCTGTCCATTATCACCCAGGCTACTTTTTATCGTATTGTGACGTGCCTGAAACTCTATTTACGGGCCCTGCGGGTGGATGGTGTTTCCTCGAGACGACTGGATATTTACATTTCACTTCTGAGCAGTTCTTTGAAAATTCGGCGATTTTCCTATACTCAGTACCTGGATATATTCCGGGGACTTTCTGAAGGGGTAAAGGATGTAATCTACTCCTATTACACCAATATTCACCAGAACAATCTCTCCATTGTGATCCCCCAGATCGGGGCCGGCAATCTCCTTACCAACTATCGCTCCCTGTGGAATGATGATGAGGTGACCAACTCTATTCACAGTCTTTCTGAAGCATTTTTACGGGATCTGATTGCCACCACCTTCGGTCTGCAACACCTGGATAATTTTATTACAAGAGTGATTGGAACGCTTGAGAGCCAGAGGGATATTCTTGATGAGCGTCGCCTCGATCTGCTCATGACGTATAATCCTGAGTGTGCCATTTCCCAGCTCCACATGAGCAATCCCTACACCCCTGATCTTATCCATCTTGGCAACAAGGGCTTCAATCTGGTAGTCCTCAGTGACGATAACAAACCGGTGCCACCCGCTTTCATTATAACCACAGAAATTTTTCGGTGCCGGGAGGTGATCTATGGTTTTGATAAGGCCAGGGATGAGTTTATGCAGCGGGTCAGAACTTCTCTTACTGAACTTGAAAAACTTACCGGTCGGGTATATGCCGCCCCTGAAAATCCGCTACTTCTCTCGGTGCGAAGTGGTGCTGCAGTCTCCATGCCTGGGATGATGGCTACGGTTCATAATGTCGGAACCAATGAGGAACTGATTGAGGAGGCGGCCGAGGAATATGGCGATTCCTACCTTGCCTGGGATAACTACCGCCGGTTTATACAATCCTGGGCCATGACTTCGGGCGTCCCCCGCGAAGAGTTCCAGGTGTTGATGAATAAGGCGAAAAAACGGCACAATGTGAGAATGAAGGGGCATTTTTCACCGCAACAGATGAAGGAACTTGCCCTTGAATATCAGAAGGTTATTCGTAAACAGGGGCTTGGGATTCCTGATGATCCATGGCTGCAACTGGTGACGGCCATTGAGATGGTATTCGACTCCTGGGAGACAAATAAGGCTTCGGATTATCGTAAAATTATGGATGTTTCTGACTCTTGGGGAACGGCTGTTATTGTCCAGACCATGGTGTATGGAAATAAGAGTCAATCGTCGGGTTCCGGGGTTCTGTTTACGGCGCATCCTTATCGAAAGGTGCAGCGGGTTGCGCTCTGGGGTGATTATGCATATGGTGATCAGGGAGAAGATATCGTTTCAGGTCTGGTGACCAGTTATCCCATTTCAGTGGAACAGGCGGAACTTGACGGAAGAGCGGTTGATAAGGCTCTCGAAGTGCGTTATCCTGACATCTATCAGGAGCTGCTCGCCATCTACCGGGAGCTGGTGTATGAGAAACGATGGAATCCGCAGGAAATTGAATTTACCTTTGAAGGTCCGGATGCCAGTCAGCTTTACCTGTTGCAGACCCGTGATATGATAACCATTAAAAAACAGGAACGGTTTCATGTGGTTGCTGATTCCAAAGCGGTTGAAAAGACTTACCTGGGAAAGGGGATCGGGGTGTCCGGTTCGGCTCTTTCTGGGCGTGCGGTTTTCACCGAAGAAAATATCAGGGAACTGCGGCTTTCCGATCCCGATACCCCGCTGGTTCTTATACGGTCAGATACGGTGCCTGAGGATATCAAGGTTATCAATATGGCAGAAGGGCTTCTGACCTCCAGGGGAGGTCAGACTTCTCATGCATCAGTTGTGGCTGTGCGTCTCGAAAAGACTTGTATAGTGGGTTGTAAACACCTGAAAGTGTATGAGACCAAAAAATATTGTGAGATGGGGGACGCTGTGATCAGGTTTGGTGATCCGGTCTCCATTGACGGCAGAAGTGGTCAGGTGTTGACCGGTCTGCATGAAACTCGTGAGGAAATGCATATCCTACCGATCTGATTCTTGAAAATTGATGTTGAAACAAGGAGTGTGTCATGGCAAAAAAAACAAAAATACAGAAACTTCTGAAAGGGTCGTCATTGTCTGCCTATGCAAGAAAAAAGGCGCAGGTACTGGGGCTTGACGGAAAAGGTATGAAGCTTGTCGATCTTGTCTGGATGATACAGGAAAAAGAAGGGCATCGCAGTTGTTTTAAGAGAGAGAAAAACTGCAGCCAGACCGACTGTTGCTGGCAGCTTTCCTGCGGGGCAAAAATGGAATGTAGGCCAGGGGGCCCTATCAGGTTAAAGGCGACCCTACAAGATTGTTTTTTCGCCCGATCTCTGCGTTATGTTTGAAATTATATCCACGGAATATCATACATATGCCTGCGGTTAAATTTCTTATGGGCTTTGATTTAGCAGAACAAATCTCATTTCCGGACGGGCTCTAGATAAAAAGACTCCGCTTCAAACGATAAAAAAAAGAGCGCCCGGAAGAACCCCTCCCGTCTGAGGGAGAGGTTGTTTCAGGAAAACAATCTGAGAAAAAAAGCACTTACCGGAACAATGGGAAGCAGGTCGGTAACGGCAGTCTTAATTTTACCAGAGATTAAAGTTGTAATCACATGAGAATTGCCAGTTGTTCTTTAATGAGACGTGTTAACTTTTTATGATTCAAGGCTGCTTCAAGTTCTGTTTTCGGGTATACCAAGGGCCTTTAAAATAAGCCCCAGAGGGCAGAATTTGGTGAATCCGAATTGAAAGAGATTTAAGCCCACAAAAACTATACCAAAGAGCCAGTATTTGTGCAGGAAAAGCGGATTGTTGCCACAATCAATGCCAAGCGCCATGGTGAGCAGGATAAAAAATCCTGCTATGCTGTGTATCCAGTCTGTAACTATCATGATATGTTTGTCCTCGCGGGAAAAAGTAAATAAAATAATCAAGATGGCGTCGTAAAAACTTTTCACCTCCTTCGTTGCTTCACATTTTCAATCATTACGACGTACTCTGATACGCTGAAACAAAAAAAATGTTTGCGCCTCGGATGTGAAGCTTTTCGAAGTCTACGCTTATCTACTTAACCATCTGCAGTTTCAAGTTATTATGAGCTTGTCAATCAGGAATATCTATTATTATCCACTGATAATAGTGCTGTCTGTTCAGTTTGTCCAGCGATTAAAGGAAATACTTACATTCTTTTTGTGCGCCACTTACTTTTGTTACGTCTTTTAAATGCATAGAAATTGAGGCTGGCGCATAAGAGAAATCCGGTGATCAGGCCAATGAAGAACTTGTTCCAGCCGCCCGAAGAGGTTTCTGCAGGGATGGAATTATTCGATGGAGGTGGAGTACTGATCTCTGGCGACATTGATTTAACAGGGATTTTTTTCTCAATCTGAGTGGGAGCTACAGGCGTTTCAGCTCTTTTGGGAATCTTTGCAAAACCTTTTGCCAGCAGTCTGATTGCCTCGGCATCTCGTACCTTACGCTCTTTGCTTCCCATGACAATGGCGATTATCCGTACCCCGTTTTTCTTGGCAGTGGCAGCAATTGAGAACCCGGCTTTTGCAAAAAAACCAGTCTTAAAACCATCACAGCCTTCCACCTTTTTAAGGAGATGGTTATGGGTACGCATTATAAATTTGCCATCCCTGAAGTCCCTCACCTTGGTTCCGGTGTATTTATAGACTTCTGGGTTTTTGCTGAGGTAGATGCAGAGAGTGGCAAAGTCGCGTGCTGTAGTTACGTCAACTTTCTGTCCTTTGGCAGGCGGCAAGCCGTGTACTGAATAGAATCGGGTTTTTTTCATACCAAGCTCTTCAGCTTTCTGATTCATCAATTTTACAAATTCTTCCCTGGAACCAGCAACATGGGTGGCAAGGGCTACAGCGGCATCATTTGCCGATTGAATCATCAGGGCGTAGAGAAGATCTTCAACGGGAAAGCGCTCCTTGGGGTCAAGATAGACCTGTGATCCTCCCATTTTGTAGGCATCGACTGTAACCTGTACCATTTCATCAAGCTGCAGCGTTCCCTGTTCGATTTTTTCGAGGATAACAAGGAGCACCATAAGCTTTAAGGTGGATGCAGGGTACACCTGCTGATCCGCTTTTCTGGAAAACAGGGTCTCACCGCTTTGTGCGTCGACGACAATAGCTGATGCATAAGGAGAGGCGGCTACCGTCTTCAACGGTGCCCGACTTGCCGTTGCAGGCTGAGCTGTGAAGAAGATGAGGAACAGGGTTGTGATGATGCGGGATGTATTTCTCATGGTGAGTTGTCACGATATGTTTTAGTCGGAATCGGCATGTTTATCAGCGCTGTTGTGTGTATCAGGATTCGTTCTACAGGAGTCATTTCCATATTACGGTTGTGTATTTCACGGGCCAGGGCCGGTTCGTCAGTGATGATGCCGTTGACGCCCAGGGCCATAATCCGTGACATGGATGCAGGGTCGTTGACGGTCCATACAAAAACCAGCTTTCCAGATTCCTGAATACGCCTTATGTAGGCTGGTTTAGCAGATGCCATGTTGATTACAAGAAAGTCTACCTCAATATCAGCGATTTTACCAATTGCTTTAGAGAGCAACAGGCCGACAGGCCAGTCAGGTTGAAGGTTGCGGATTTTTTTTATCCCGTTGTAGTCCAGTGACATGATCGCTATTTCATTTGCCATGTCCATCTCTTCAACAATTTCTACAACCCGTTTTTCCAGGTGTTGGTCATGGCCATAATATTTCAGCTCAATAAGTACCCTGCATCTGCCTTTGGCAAGTTCCAGGACCTCCTGCAGGGTTGGCACTCGTTCTCCAGAAAATTGTGGGGCAAACCAGGAACCGATGTCGAGGAGCTTGATTTCCTCCAGGCTGCCATTCCAGACGTTGAGAGGGGCGCCTGACAGTTTCATGAAATCACTGTCGTGGATAACGATGATCTCTCCGTCTGAGGACTCCTGTACGTCTATCTCGATCCAGTCTGCACCGTCATCTATGGCTGTTGTGAATGCGGCAAGACTGTTCTCCGGCGCCTTCCCGGCCGCTCCGCGGTGGGCAATAACCATTGTGTTATTTTGAACAGGGATATCCTTTACCAGGAGTCTGCCTGTGAGAAGTGTTGTGCAGAGGGTGAGGAGTAGAATAAATATAATCCGGCGAGAAGGTATCAGGGATTTCTGCAGGAGTTCGGGTTCGATGATTGGCTCGCAGGTATCCTTTTTTGTATTGTAGAAGAGGATAAAAATGGCAGCAATACTTCCCGAGGTGAATGTTGAGATAAAGAGGTTACCAAGAAACCAGAAACCAACCAAAGTGCCGAGAACCGTTATGAGAATGTTTATAGAGTTGAAAAACAACGGCGCCAGCAAAGATCCCACGGCATGAAGGAAGGCAAGGAAAAGTCCCCTGATCAACATACTTATCAGAAGCCAGTTGCTGATCGCAGAGAAAATAAGATTGCGGTGTCCATGGGTGAGCTCCTCACTTCTGGTAAAACATTGTCCGGGGCTCTCGTTGCTGAAGAGGGTGAGGGGCAGTGCCACGGCCCAGCTGGCAAGGTTACGGATCAATACATATGTCATGGTTACCACTATTGCTGTAATGGTGATGACTGCTATGACCAATATGGGTGGTTTCTGGGCCAGATAATAGTTGATATCGTAATCTGATATCATTACCCAGGCGATGGCCACAGCCATACCAAGAAATGGCAGAGTGATAAAGAGCACCCGAAAGACAAGCCTGATGGCATATTGGAAAATAACCCGTGTTTTTTTGCAGGTAAAGAGCAGAGAAGCTGCAGTAGTAATGGGTTTCCTGGTAACATTTGCAAGGCAGATTGCCAGCATCGATGCCTGCTCAAAGATAAGAATGGTGAGGCCGAGTGATGCCATAAATATTGTCGTGGTCAACCCAACAGGTGTGAGGAAAAAATAAACAATATCAAGATCAGCCAACATTGACTTACCAGACAGCTCCAGCAGAAACTGTCCCAGGAGTCCTGTCAGAGGGGCCAAGAGGATGATCCCAAGTGCTATGAAAAACAGGTGGATTAAAAAAAACTGCTTGAAAGATTTTTGTAGGATCAGAAGGGTTTCTTTCCCAACCTCTTGAATGGCTT
>JAJRQL010000104.1 GCA_024280265.1 Deltaproteobacteria bacterium | reverse complement strand
TGAGTGATAACAGCATAACAAAAACAGGAAATATGTCAAAGATCATTACAAACTGAAAGTTTCACGGTGTAGAAAAACGCAACAGGCAACTTGCGCTTAACTTAAGCAGAAAATTGTCTTGACAATGGGGTCCACCTCAGTGAGTCGGTTACCGATTGTTTGAGATTGAGTCTTCGTATGTGGTGTGTAAGATGTATCTTGTTTTCTACACCGCCAAATTACATCTCTATTATGAATCGGTTTAGATTGTGTGTATCACCACTGGTGGATACATTTTTGAGTGAGTAAATAACTATGAATATAATTTTGTTCGAAAAAAAAGAGCTTACAGATAGCAGGTTGATTCTGCGGGATCATCGTGCCAGTCATATTGTGAAAGTACTAAAGAGCAATGTCGGTGATATCCTGCGTGTTGGTGAGGTCGACGGTGATATGGGAAGGGGAGTGGTTGTTACGATAAAGAAAAAATACCCATTTATAGTGGAGCTTTCAGTTAGCTTGACCCCAGATGATACTCCCTTTGCATCCATTGACCTGCTGCTTGCACTGCCACGACCCATTATGCTTAAACGTATTCTGAGTCAGGTGACTGCCCTGGGAGTTGGTCATATTTATCTGATAAATGCCAGTCGAGTGGAAAAAAGCTTCTGGGATGCTGGTATTGTCAATCATATGGAGTATCGTCCCCATCTTCTTCAAGGACTGGAACAGGCAGTGGATACTCATCTTCCTGGAATTTCTATACATCGCAGGTTTAAAGCGTTTGTTGAAGATGTGTTACCGGAGATTCTTTGTCAGTACGGTTCTTTTGTCGTGGCGCACCCCGATTCAACAAATACGTTAAGCAGATGCCTTGCAGGGCGCAGGGGCAGGGTGCTCTATGGTATAGGGCCGGAAGGCGGTTGGGGCAACTTTGAGATTGAGAAATTCAAAGAAACTGGAATGACCTGTTTCTCAACAGGGCCGAGGATTCTCAAGGTTGATACGGCAGTAGTGGCTATTCACGGAAGAATCGAACAGTTATTGGAGGGGCGCGTTGAGCAACTGGCTGAGTGCCCGTTGTAGATCTTGGAGCTGATAGGGTTTGCAGACTGCCTCCTGGAATCCATAGTCTTCGAATCGAGCCATAACAGGATCATTTGAGTACCCACTGGAGACCATAACTTTTGCAGCAGGATTTAAGGCCAGGATCTCTTTAACCGCTTCTTTTCCACCCATTCCTCCCGGGATGGTGAGATCCATGATTATCACATTTATGGCCAGGTTATCCTCAAGGGACTTTTGGTATATTTCGATTGCTTCCGCACCGTTTGTTGCCTCAATGACATCGTATCCGAGTTGCAGAAGCATTGCCCTGGTTACCTGGAGGATCATTGGGTCATCATCCATGATCATAATCCGTGCACTGCCGAACATACTCTCACCTGGTATTTTACTTTGGGGAGATTCCGGAACCGTTGTTGCTGTGGAGGCCGGGAGATAGATCGTAAATGTAGTTCCTGTTCCTGATGTTGATTCTGCAAAGAGAAAGCCACCATGTTTGGTGATAATTGAGTGGCTGACAGCAAGTCCAAGGCCGCTTCCCTCCTGTTTGGTCGTGAAGTAGGGATCAAATATCTTATCGATGATATGCGCAGGAATGCCAATACCATAATCTTTAATTGTAATCTCTATGTATCTTCCCGTGTTTGCCGCAGGGGAGATTGCCTGTGGATCCAAGCTGTTTCTGAAGGTAATCACAATTTCACCGCCATTAAGCATAGCATGGCGGGCATTTATAATCAGATTCTGAACAACCTGACTGATCTGGTTTTTGTCAATATCAACAAGCCAGAGGTCGTCACAGATGTGATAGCGGCAGGAAATATTGCTGCCACGTAATACAAAATCACTGCAGTCACGAACAATTTCAGCCACCGAGCAGACCTCCTTGACAGGATTGCCGCCGCGGGCAAATGTGAGGAGCTGCTGGGTTAGCCCCCTGGCGCGGATAGAGGCATTTTCTGCTTCTATGAGCAGGGCTTTCGTCTCCTTTTTCAGCTTTCTGTCAAGACGAGCCAGGTTTATGTTTCCCAGGATTGATGCTAGGATGTTGTTGAAATCATGGGCAATACCACCAGCGAGAACGCCAATTGATTCAAGCCGTTCAATCTTAATCAGCTCCTGTTCCATAAATTTTCGCTCTGAAATATCACGCGCCACGGCAAGGATTGCCGGGGTTTCATTGAACTCAAAAAGTGTACAACTGAGCTCCACCGGAGTAGCCCTTCCCTCTTTATCTCTCTGGGCACTTTCAAAGAGCTGTTTTCCTGAGATGGTGATTTCTTTTATATGGGAGGACAATTCTGGGAGGAATTCTGGACTGATAAGGTCCTGGACTTTAAGGTTGAGGAGTTCTGCACGGCTGTATCCCAGATTGTCAATGATCACCTGGTTAACTTCAAGCAGGGTCCCTTCAAGTTCGAAAACAATAATAGCGTCATTCGCGTTATCAAAAAAAGTCCGGAACTTTTTCTCGGAACTCTCAATTTCTTTGATGTGCAGTGCATTGTCAATGGCAACTGCTGCCTGATTACCAAAGCTCTGGTAAAGGGAAATATCGGTGTCAGGGAAATTACGCCTGGTTCGGGTGTGGCCAATGATGACGCCAAAGACCATATCGCCAACGGTCAGGGGAGTACATAGTACAGAGGTTATTTCTTTCTCAAGAATAATGGCTGGAATCGTGAATCTTGTCTCAGTGTTGATGTCAACAACAGACATGGGTTTTTTGTGCTTCAGGACGTAGCTGGCAAGCCCCAGTTCCTTCGTCAAAAAGGTTCTCCCTATGGCCTCTTCAGGAAACCCTATGGTATCACCGACTGTAAGTTTCTCTCCATCAGGGCTGAGTAGCATAAGCGGTGAAAAATCAAAATGGAGCAGTTCTTTTCCAAGTGAAGTGCATTTTCTAAAGAGTTCAGTTGTGCTCAGGGTTTTAGTGAGATGGTTGGATAATTCGAGAAGCTGGCGAAGCGCATTGGTTCTTTCAGCGACTGTGGCTTCAAGAAAGTCCTGGGCACGGCTTAGATCCCGATTTACCCTGCGCAACCGATTAATATCTGCTGTACGCTGGGTCGTCAAGGCGGTGAAGACATGAGCGAGGGTACCCAGTTCATCGCGACTGTTGTCTTCGAAGGATACGTTCAGGTTTCCTTTCTGTAAAAGCTTAGCGGTCTGTGTCAACCGCAGAACTCTTGTGGTAATACTTTTATGAAGCATCCAGATGATAAGCAGGGCAAGGCCGACACCGGTGAGGAAGATAAAAATATTTATTCTGAGAGTGGAATCACGGGTGACGCTAATTTTTTCCCGGGCACGACTTACTTCGTGTTCTGCAAGAGTCAGAAGAGTATTTGCTGTGGTGCTCAGGTTGTTTTCCTGGAGGGCAATATCTTTGAAAACCGACTTGATCTGTTGGTTGATCGAGACAATTTTCGCAGTGGTTGAGGTGATTTCTGCTAGGACAGACTCGAGTTCCTGCCGCGTTTTGTCGTTGATTTCAGGAGCAGTAACAAATTTCTCAAGGTACTGTGTAACACTGTTAGCTACTGTTTGCATATTAGATCTTTTTCTGGTTGTATAATATTGGATTACAGCTGACGTGATTTTGTTGTACAATTGCTGGAGTTCTGGTATCCCGGAGGACAGATGGCCCAGTGCGCTGAGTCTGTTTTCCAGTTGATCTACAAGGCCTTTTTGGGGGGTGGCAAGCTCAGTGATAAGCTCAAAAGAAAGAATGGATGTCTCTGCAAAACGCTTTGCAGTAGCAAGGTAGAGACTCAGGTTCACATAATGTTCTGAGCGGATTGAACCGGTCAAAGATGTATTTAAAAGTTTCTGGAGTTTTGTACTTAATGCAATGGCCTTTGCTGCTTCTCGTACTGACTCCTGGGCATACTTTTCATGGGCCTTTTGTATCCCAATCTGAGAGTAGTTGAGAAGGAAGTTGCTGTGAAGGCGTTTAGCTCTTTGAAGGTTTCTGTCCATTGCGAGAATATACTTCTGGATCTCAAAATTCTTCTCAATGGTTCGTTCCGCCTTGTGGACAGAGTGCAGAGAAAAATATCCGCTTGCTGCCATGGTGAAAAAAAGAAACAGCAATATGCCAAAACCAATGCTGAATTTGGCTGAAATTCTGAGGTTATTCCAATAGGAGAAGGGAGTGAAGATATCCCTCATCTGGCAGTACTGGAGTCAATCTTTTTCTTCACCGGTAGGAGCTCCTGTATACGAAAGCTTAATATTATCATGCAATCCCTCGACTCCCAGAGCAGGCGTTGTCAGCTGCAGAATGTTAAAACGCGGAGTTGCGCAGTCACCAAATTCGTCACAATTGAGAATTCCGCTGACACCCCAATGATCTTGGGTATTGTAGAGAGTGTCTCGTAACGTTTGTCTGCCAATAGACAGGGAGTTGTCCGGATGGAGCACTGCGCTCTTACGAATCGCCAGAAATAACAGCATCGCAGCATCATAGGCCGTAATATAGTAGTTGTTTGCAGGAGCAGAGTGGTATTTGGCATTGTATTCTTTTGCAAGGGTTTCAATGGAAGGCGTTGCAACAGGCTTCGCTGGCCCAACAAAATACATTCCTTTAGCGGCGTCTTGAACCTTTTCGATAAATGAGGAGGAAATGAGGGCACCGTCGCTCATGAGGACGACATCATCGAACTCCTGACGGTTTTTTGCCTGAAGCAGGATACGATTTCCTTCAGGTTGAAAGAGGGGGAAAAACAGCAGTTGGGCCCGGGCAAGAAGTACACCATCAAGGACTGGGCTCATATCCCCTTCCCCTTTGCTTATGGAAGCATCCAGTACAATTTCACCCCCAAGATCCTCGAAGGATTTGCGAAATCCTTCTGTGAGACCTTTTGTGTAAATGTCTCCATCATTGATCAGTGCGGCTCTGGTAATTTTCAAGTGTTTGAATGCGTATATTGCAGCGGTTTTGCCGGCAATTTCTTCATTGGCTGCTGTTCGGAAGTATCCTGTATGGGAGTCGGGAGCTTTTTTACCGGTAATGGAGGTGAGAAAGGGGGCACTGTTGTTGCCTGATATCATAACCAGGCCAGCTTGAGACATGGCATGGGCTGCGCTGGCTGCAGCTCCGGAGCAGGTTGTTCCAAGAATGGCTACAGCATCGGGGTCAGCAATTATTTTTAAGACAGCGTTGGCACCACCCTCTTTTGTGCATCCGGTATCTTCAGTCTGCAGCTGAATGGAATGTCCAAGAATTGTATAGTCTATGGTCTCGAGAGCAAGCTCAATACCACGGACCTGATCCAGACCGATGTCTGCCACATCTCCGGATAATGCCTGCAGGATTCCAATTTTAACAGGTGCATCCGGCGCGATTTCAACACAACCTATGGCATCGTCACAGGCTGCCGATTCCTCTTCTTTGTTTTCGCAACTGCTGAGAAGGAAGAGTAATAACGTGGCTGCAGCAAAAAGGGGGGTGGAAAAAAAACAATCCGTTCTCATGGCGTTATCTCAATAATAGAGTGGTATATCAGTTGGTGCCTGTCCACAAGCGGCCTTTTTCTCAGGACTCTTCGTTGCTTTGAATATTTTCTACCAAAGTATTAATAACGTTGAAATAAGCTGGGTACTTTGTCCTCGGAATATCAGATATATGCCTGTGGTAAAATTTCTTCTGCGCTACGATTTAGAAGAAAGGATCTCATTTTTGGACGGACATCAGTTGGTCCTTAATGCTATGAAAAAACAGATTTGAATCTTGAATATTATCAAGTCCACGTGAGCTCCTGCTCTAGACGGGAGTATTGTCAGTGGGTTTCAACTGCGTCTACGGCCTGATATTTTTCATTATATGTTTTCTGGCCAGGAAAATGCAAGGAAAGTTTGTAAATATGGGAAGCTGAGGGATTAAGGATCATGTTCTTGGAATCATTTGATCTTGTTTTTACTAAAGCCTCCTTTTTTGGTTTTTTTTCGAAGGTTTAGTTCCTTTATCAGTGTTTTAAAATCAATATTGTTTTTATGTAATGCTACAAAGCAGGTGACGACTGCGGCTATGGCATTGGGAACCTGCCCTTTCTTTTTGTAGGATTGAATATTCTTGTCACTCACCTTTATGAGATCACAGAATTTAGGCAAAGTCATTTCAATATCAAGGAGATGTTTTTTGAATTCAATAAAGGTCATGGCAGGTGTTCCTCACCGGGTTTGCGGAAATATGTTTTGTTGTTTGGCAATGACTTGTGAAATTTGTGGTAGTGGGTGTGCAAAGTTTCTTGACAATATGAGCATCATTGTATAGCTATATAGCATATAATATAGCTTTTGGTAAGAAAAGGATTACCGGAGGTATATATTTACATTCAACTGAGTCTAGGAGGACGATATGTCGAAAAAGAAAGACAAGAAAAAAGAGAAAGAAGAAAAGAAAAACAAGAAAAAAGTTTGCAAGAAGAAAGACTGTAAGGCCAAAGATGTAAAAAAGAATAAGAAATCAAAGAAAAAAGATAAGAAAAAATCAAAGAAGAAATAACCATTGCTCACAGCACTGATCAGCACTGTCTGGTCAGTGCTGCATGAAAAAAAATCGATCACGTCCCTCTCCTGCCTGCCTCCCCCCGTCAGTTCCTCTAGCCTGTGTTCCGGTTTTGTTTTTTTTTACATAAGGTTCCTGTGAGATCAATACTTATAAGATTTTAACAGAATACTAACTCTTTGCTAATAGAGCAGTGCTAAATACACGCTGGATATGATTTATAGCAAAATAATAGCAGTATGGCGTAATGATTCGGGGCATTCATGCGAATTGGTCGGTTGCGTCAGCTACTGTGTAGACTATTCGGGGAGAGTTGAGTTGCAATGAACAAAATACTTATAATTGATCAGACTGAGGGGTGTACGAAGGTTATTGCTAATTCTCTTGTGGAGAGCGGTTATATGGTTATGACCGCAGAAAATGTCTTTCGGGCTGCGGCAATTCTTCATAAGAAAAAATTTGATTTGATACTCTGTTCCCAAACTCTTTTCTTTGAGTCGCAGTCTCCTTTAAAGGAGATTATCCTCGAAGATACCAGGCACAGTAAAGTAATATTACTGCAGGAGCGCTGGGAGGAAACAGTGGCATCATTTGATAATCCCCGGATCATCGGACAAATCCTGAAACCTGTGGATCAGGAGAAACTTCTGGAGATTATTTCCACTCAGATCCAGACAAGCGGATTTACTGGAATGGTTAATGATATAGATATCACTGACTATCTCCAACTTCTTGCCATGAATAAAGCAACCAAGGCATTTGTGGTGGAGGGAGAAAGTGGGAATGGGGTTATGGTTCTCCATAAGGGGGAACTTGTTTATGTTAAGTATAACGAATTTCGGGGTGATCTTGCTTTTCATGCTCTGATGGCCCTTGAAAACGGTAGAATTGTTGACAAGCAACTTAAGCGAATCCCTGCCAGAAATGTTACCAGTTCCTTGTCACGACTGTTACTCGAAGCCAGTGAAAACCGCGATGAGAGCAAGGCAGAAGAGAGAGCTTCAACGGATGATTTCCTGATAGGTGAGAGTTATTCATCTTTAATCCAAGAGACATCACATCCTGAGGTAGTATCTGAATCTCAGGCAGGAAGAGGACGGGGGGCAATGCTGCTGGGTGTTTCTCTACTTCTTCTTGTAGCTCTGGGAGGATTGGTTTGGAGCTTGTTACCATCAGAAGATAGTGTTGAAAAAAATATTGCCAATACTATAGAGGGAAATGAGTCAGTGGTAACGGTGTATTCCGATATCTCTGCTGGAAACCCTGAGCTGCTTCCCGAGTTTGAATTGTCCTCCCATGCAGGTGGAACAGTTGCAGAAAAAGAAGCTTCTGAAAAACCCGTTCCTGAGCAGGGGGAGAACTCAGCTGTTGCTGCAGGTGGAGAAAAAACCGAGATTGATATTCCTCGGCCGGCAGTAGTTGAGCCAGATATTATTTTACGTCTCCATGGTTCTAATACCATTGGCGCTACCCTTGCAGTCAATCTTGCCTCGGATTATCTTGCTCATAGGTTTGGTGGCACGGATATCAAGGTGAGAGCTGGGAAGGAAAGTGTTGAAAAAATTATAACGGCTGATACGGCGACTGGCCTGGTTGGTATTGAAATTTATGCCCATGGTTCATCGACCGGCTTTAAAGATCTTGCTTCGGGAACGTGTGATGTTGCCATGGCTTCCAGGAAAATAAAAGAAAAGGAAGTTGTTACATTGGCGAAATTTGGTGACATGACGGATCCTGCCGCTGAACATATTCTGGGCCTTGATGGGATTGCTGTTATTGTTAACAAGGGGAACCCCGTTAAAACGCTCACCATCGAACAGATTGCTGCAATATTTTCTGGAAAAATTAAGGACTGGAAGGATTTGACAGATGGAAGGCATGAAGGTCCAATACACATTTACGCCCGTGATGAAAAGTCGGGAACTTTCGATACTTTTAAGGGAATAGTTTTAAAGAAACTGGTTATTGATGAATCGGCAAAGCGATATGAATCAAATGCTGATTTGTCAGACGATGTTGCAAGGGACCGTCTGGGGATAGGTTTTACCGGCCTGCCATATATTAGACAGTCAAAGGCGATTTCAGTTTCTGACCTTGGTACCATCCCAATCTATCCAAATTTTTTCACCGTGGCCACAGAAGATTATCTGCTGGCGAGAAGACTCTATCTGTATATTCCTCCAAACAGTGAAAACCAGACAGCAACTGACTTTATAGATTACAGTCTCACTGCGCCTGGGCAGCTTGTAGTGAATGATACCGGTTTTGTCGATCTTGGAATTCGCTCGTTTGCGGCGAGCATCGATACAGATGGATTGATTATACAGAACAGGGTTGTTTTTGAGCACTACACCAAAGAGACAAAAGATAAAAAACGACTCTCGCTGAACTTCAGGTTTCGGGCAAATTCTACCGTTCTTGATAATCGTGCACTCCGTGATCTGGACAGGATGGTGGAATTTTTGAAGAATCAGCCCATTGACGGTGTCACCTTGATCGGCTTTGCAGATAGCAAGGGAGAATATCATTACAATACCAATCTCGCACTGGAACGTTCAAAGGTGGTACGAAGGGAGTTGAAGAGTCGTGGTATCCCAATAACTTCGGTGATAAGTGCATCTGAAGAGATGCCGGTATCGTCAAATATGACTACCAGGGGAAGGGAAAAGAATCGTCGGGTTGAGGTGTGGGTACGTTTGAATAAAGTTTAAAATTCAGGTATGTTTATATAAACGTATTTAGAAGGAGGCGATCCACAATGGATTTGCCTCCTTTTTTTCCTTTACAGCTGTAATGGAAGGGGGTGTATGTCCAGATGGACAGTATCGGATTGCGTAGCCGGCGAATAATGAAAGAGATATTGCCTTTTGAAGTGTTACAGTGAGAGCCATGTTTTTGATGCCACTCATGACCTGTTTTGCTCAATGATTCAGAAAAGACTGTTTTTATGGAAACATTTGCCGGGTTATCACCCATTATTCAGGCTCTGATTGCTACCTGTTTCACGTGGTTTGTCACCGCTCTGGGCTCTGCCATGGTATTTTTTACCAAAGAGAGTAATACCAGAATAATGGATTATCTTCTGGGCTTTGCTGCAGGGGTGATGATCGCTGCAAGTTTCTGGTCACTGCTGGCACCGGGTATAGAGATGGCGGAACAGCTTGGACGGGTTCCCTGGCTTGTGGCTGCCAGTGGCTTTATGGCCGGTGGTGTTTTTATGCGGCTGGTGGATAAATTTTTACCCCATCTCCATCCGGGCCTGAAAATGGAACAGAGTGAGGGGATAAAAACCTCCTGGCAGCGCTCCACACTCCTAGTTCTTGCCATAACCCTTCACAACATCCCGGAAGGGCTGGCTGTTGGAGTGGCCTTTGGCGCAGTTGGAGCGAATCTTCCGGCTGCCACCATGGGAGGGGCGATAGCTCTTGCCCTTGGTATTGGGCTCCAGAATTTTCCGGAAGGTGCTGCTGTATCCATTCCATTGAGGCGTGAAGGGATGGGGCGCTTTAAAAGTTTCCTGATGGGGCAGCTTCCAGGAGCTGTGGAGCCTATAGCCGGGGTTATTGGTGCAGCCTTTGTTATCTACCTTCAGGAGTTGTTACCCTATGCACTCTGTTTTGCTGCAGGGGCAATGATTTATGTGGTTGTTGAGGAGTTAATTACCGAATCGCAGCGTGAATACCACAATATCGATATGGTTACCATGGCCACTATGGTGGGCTTCACCGTGATGATGGTTCTTGATGTGGCACTTGGCTGATTCCTTTCTTGCCGACAGGCGTGCACAGTTTCAGGTTATGATCCGAAAAAGATATTGACCTTCTGACTGTTTTTTTACCCGCATCTCTGGTATTTTTGTGTCTGCTGAAATGGCTAATGTTACTGATTTGAGGTGGCGGGGATGATTAAGGTCTGCTGCACAGAAAGTTTTCCTCTTTTGAAATAACCGACAAAGAATGAATACAGGCCTTTTCCTGACAGCACTGCTTTCCTATTTTGTGATTGTTGATCCTCTTGGAGTTTCAATAATATTCGTGGCTCTTACTGAGGGTAAGGACAGGGCATACTGCAGGAGAATGGGCATCCGCTCGGTTCTGCTTTCTCTGTTGATAATCCTCTGTTTTGGCTTTTTCGGGGCGAAATTACTGGATACACTCGGTGTCGCAATCGAGTCATTTCGTATTGCTGGTGGTTTACTGCTCTTTTATACAGCCTTTAATATGATCACCAAGCAGGAATCTTTCCACATGGAAAAGGACCAGGATGCGCCAGATGATATTTCTGTGTACCCACTCTCTTTTCCACTTCTTGCCGGTCCAGGCAGCCTGACTCTGACAGTATTGCTCTATGCAAGTGCTGAAGGGCGGGTCGCGGATATTACTGCACTCGTTGCTGCAGTTTTTACTGTGCTTCTGCTTACTTTGTTCAGTTTCATGAGCGCCCGGAAAATATCCCGTTTTCTGGGTGAGACAGGGAATAATATCGCCAAAAGGCTTCTGGGAGTGCTCCTGGCTTCTCTTTCTATACAGTTTATAGCTGATGGTATTATGGGGTTTATCGGCTCATGAGTACTTTTTCATCCACTGTGGTTCGTAGGCATTGTATTTTTAGCATCGTTATAACCCCAGGTGTGGCCCCTTGTCTGTAACGAGAAAAATGTAATTTTATGTAAGTAACGAGGTCCACATCCGGATCGCCGCCACTGCGATGAGGGTTGCAAGGAGAAGTCGCAATTGACGGATTGGTACTTTGTGACTGGTGAACCCACCGAGGATTGCAGCCGGAGCAACTGTAAGGAACAGCGGTAGGGTGTACTGCCATACAATTTGCCCGGTTACTGCTTTTCCAATGAGGGCCGCAGATGAGGAGAGTAGGACAATGGCGAGATTGCTTCCTATTGCAATTCGTGTGGGAATCCTGACATAGGAGGTCATGAGAGGGATGAGGATAAAAGATCCTCCCTGCCCCACAAGGCCACCGAGCACACCGATACCAGAGGCAGTCCCCATGGCACGTAGACGGTTGAATCTAAGGGTGTTGATATCCAAACTTCCTTCTTTATTTCTGCCGGGGAGTACCATGAGAAGAGCTGCTATGAACGCCAGGGATGCAAATATAAAGAGCAGTATTTCGTTTGAGACAAGGCGTGCTGCAGCACCACCTGCAGCTGCAGCAAGAAAGATGGGCAGACCCATATAGAGGATGAGGCTGCGTGATACAAAATGGAACTTGTTGTGGCTTACTGTTCCGCCGAGACAGGCCAGTAGCCCTTGGATGATGGTTAGCCCGGCAACAGTCTGCATGGGGAGTGCTGCAAGGCCGAGAAGAGGTGGGATGCAGAGCAGGAGAGGTGCCATGATGATACCGCCGCCTATGCCGAGCAGGCCGGAAAGAAAACCACCGGCAAGTCCCAGTATCCCGATTAACAGGTGGATATCCATGCTGTTGTAAAAATGCCCTACTCTTCTACTGTAATGCCTGGGTTTCCAGCAACAACCTCACCAATTTTTACGGCAGTTGTAACTCCAGCGTTCTGTAGAGCTTTAACAAGATCACCTGATTGAGTGTCGGGTACTGAAAGAATGAGTCCGCCAGATGTCTGGGGGTCGTAGAGTATTTCTTCTTCTGCCTTGCTGAGAGTTGTTTTGACATCAAGGTGATGCCGGTTTACCATAGCCCTGTTGGGTTTGTTGGAGCCGGTTGTCTCTCCCTTGTTATACATATCAAGTGCAAAGGGGTAGAGGGGAAGCGTCTTAAAGTAAACTTTGACCTCCGATCTGCAGCCATGGGCAACTTCAAGAAGATGGCCGAGGATTCCAAAGCCAGTTACATCGGTGCAGGCATGAAGGTCAAACTGCAGTGCTGTTTCCATGGCTTTACCGTTGAGGGCTGCCAGATGGGGCAGGATTTCCTGCTCTAGATCCTTGTAAGGAAGCTTACCGGATCTGGCTGCATTAAAGAGAACTCCAGAGCCTATTGCCTTGGTGAGTATCAGGGCATCACCGGGTTTTGATCCTGCATTGGTGATGACCCGATCTGGATGAACCACTCCATTGACACACAGTCCATATTTTGGTTCTTCATCGTCTACTGTATGTCCTCCAACGAGGCAGGCACCGGCTTCCACTACTTTATCATGGCCACCCTTCAGAATGTCTCTGAGGAGTCCCATGTCTAACTGTTTTGAGGGAAACATCACGACATTCAGTGCGGTGAGAGGGGTTCCCCCCATGGAATAGACATCAGAGATGGAGTTGGCGGCAGAAATCTGGCCAAACCAGTATGGATCATCAACCGGTGGGGTGATAAAATCCACGGTGTTGATCATGGCAATCTCATCAGAGACCCTATATACAGCAGCATCATCAGCAGTCTCAATGCCAACAAGAAGATTTGGGTCAGCGGGAGGCGTCAGGCCTTCAAGTGCGTCCGACAGATCCGCCGGACCAATTTTTGCTGCTCAGCCGCAGGTGCGGGCAAGGCCAGTCAATGTCTTTTTTTTAAAAATCTGCATGGAGGCTCCTTGTTATATGGATAAATTATTGATGTGTAGGTTCCTATCGGTTAATCTTATATGATAAAGGATTGTGTCAGTGTGTCAAGGTTTAATTGTAATACTTAGTGGTATATGGTGGTGTGGCCTGATTGAGGAGGGTGGGAAAATAGATACAAAACAACTGAAATCATTTCTGGCAGTGTACGCCAGTGGTAGTTTTACAAAGGCTGCAAAGATGCTGAACACCAGCCAGCCAGCTGTAAGTGAACAGATCAAAAGTCTCGAAAATAATCTCAACTGCAGGCTTTTCGACAGAATGGGAAGATCCATCAAACCAACTCTGAAGGCAGATATTCTATACCCGGGGGCGCGGTCAGTTATTGACAATCTGGAGAGGATAAAAGAAGAAATTTCCAGTGAAGATCAATGTGTCCGTGGAGAATTGATCATAGGCGCAAGCACCATCCCCGGTGCTTATCTATTACCGCATTTTGCAAGTCGCTTTCAAAAACAGCATCAGTCAGTGTCATTTGAAATACGAATTGCAGATTCTCTTACTATTATCCACTTACTGACAGAACATAAAATTCTTCTGGGAGTTGTGGGGGCGAAGCAGCCATCGTCAAGACTGAATTTTAAGACAATAGGTGATGATGAACTTATTCTGGTCAGTTCAACTGAAAAGATCATGGAAAAGAGTGTGGATCTGAAGGATTTGTTACGAATGCCATTTCTGTTACGAGAAGAAGGCTCCGGAACCAGAAAGGCCATTGAGGAGTGTGGAATAAAAAATGGTTTTACTGTTGCTGAATTGAATACGGTGGCTGTGCTCGGCTCCAATGCAGCCATTAAGGAAGCAGTCAAGGAGGATTTGGGCGTTTCAATAGTCTCAAGAATCTCTGTTCGTGATGAATTGGTCAGTGGCAGACTTCAGGAGACAGCCATTGAAGGCGTACGCATGAGAAGGTCTTTTTATTCCGTGACTCTGAAAGGTCGGAGCCTTCCAAACCTCTATTTTATTTTCCTGAAGAAACTTCTTTCCATGGGCTGATGGAGGAGGAATCTCTTGTCGGTAGCCAGCTGAAAGATGGCGGCATATTTTTAGTCTGAAGTCCCGCAATAATCATTCCTAAGTACGGCATGGCTTACTAATATCGTAAGATTTGACCGAACACTGGCAGTTTTTATATAAAAAGTGTACCCATGTAAGTGAAATTTTAGTACCTATGATCTATTGGTATATGTGGTAGCAAAGGACATGTGTATTGATATTGTACCAAATCGCAAGTCGCCTCCTGCCATCCTCTTGCGCGAATCTATTCGCCAGGGCAGGAAAATTGTTAAGCGCACACTTGCCAACCTTTCCAGTCTTTCTATTGATCAGGCGCAAGCCATCCGAAGAATCCTGAAAGGCGAAAAACTTGTTCAACCGTAAGCGCCACAACAACCCCATCTTTTTTCTCCGATAGCATTGTGTCATGATGGATTCCATCACAACCACAACCGAGGAGAATCCAGATGGTAACACACAAAATAGACGGAGATCGAACAAAATCCAGGCGCAATTG
>JAJRQL010000006.1 GCA_024280265.1 Deltaproteobacteria bacterium | reverse complement strand
TAAGCGAGCAATAACCCTCTTCATATGGTTAGGTTTGCTGGTTTGCACTTTATCCAGGCGCAGCTATTTAACTGAACGATTAAATTTCGAGACCGGAATCTCAAAAAATGGACTTTTCGGTCAGTCACTACTTAGCCATCTACAATTTTAGTTTTTTTTATGAGTTAGTCAACCTTTACAATATCGTCATCACCTATGGTGGCTCGTTCTTTCGGGTTTGTTTCAAATCGGGATATACGTCGAGTGATCCTGTATATATTGTCTAGAATATCAACGATTTCAACTTCTCGGGCGTAGATTGCGACGCGATTGGGAACATCTGCCGCGAGACGTTGAATCTCATCCCGTGTGAAATCTTTGTTCATCCTGGTGACCCCTTCCTTCATGGCCCGGACATTCTTGGCAAGTTTTTTGTCACTATTGGCAATTGCCATAAGGGCAGTATCAAGTGCCTTCACGACCTCATGGTGAAATTTCATTATCACTCTGGATGTTTGCTGACTCACGACAACGTTTTCCTTAATACGTTTAATGGAAGAGACAACAAGGTCTGTGGCAATTCTATCTGCGATTCTCTCCATTCCGTTGACGATCTGGATCAGATTCACCAGTTGTTTTGATTGTGGCTTGGTGAGGTCACTGGAGCTAATCATGCTGAGATATTCAAGTATATGATGATGCAGGCTATCAATTACTTTGTCTTTCTCGGCGAGTTTTTTAACTTCATACAGATTGTTGGAGAGCGCAAGTGGCATGGATTCGTCCACGATGTTTCTGGTAAAGGTACCCATCCTGACAATTTCTCGACTCACGGTTTCAAGTGCAATTGAAGGGGTGATCAACAGGGACTCGTCAAGAAACTTCGGGAGGAGATTCTCGTCCACCGGAATAGGCTTGTCAGGAATTAGCCATTCAACAAACCTGGCAATCTGAGTTGTAAACCCAATAAAGATAACAGCATTTGCGAGATTGAAAACGGTGTGGACATTTGCAATTTGACGTGGGGATTCAGCGGCAAGTCGGGCCAGTCCGCTTAGTTCATTGTGAACAGGAGAAAGCCAGCGGGCGATATCGGCAAGTTGCGGAATCAGGCCAATCCAGATCATGGCACCAAGAACATTAAATAACGTGTGTACAACCGTCGTTCTTACGGCCTCACGTGGTTTCCCCACTGAGGCAAGACCGGCAGTTACGCAAGTGCCGATATTAGAACCAAGAATCCATGCTATAGCCGATTCAAGGCCAAGGATACCCTGGCCAGCCATGACTATCAGGATACCTGTCGTCGCAGAGGAAGATTGAATTATTGCTGTGAAAGCAGCACCAATTATAACAGCCACAACCGGATTTTCGAGGGTGATCATAAAATTGATAAATGGTTCGTACGAACGAAGGGGAGTCATTCCCTCACTCATGACATTCATGCCATAAAAAACCATACCAAGTCCAAGAATCATCGATCCATAGTGGCGAAGCTTCTTTTTCTTTGCAATTATGGACAGAAAGAAACCTGTTGCGATAAGTAGTAAAGCAAATTTTGTTACCTTGAATGCGAGGACCTGTGCTGTGATAGTGGTACCTATATTTGCACCTATTATCACAGGGACACTCTGGGCCATGGACATGACTCCGGCAGAGATAAAACCAACTAAAAGAACTGTCGTTATTGAGGAAGATTGAATAATTGACGTTATAATTGCGCCCATTCCGGCACCAATGAAACGATTACGGGTGAACCTGGCAAGCAGATCCCTCATATGGTTACCGGCCGTGAGCTTTAACGCCTTGGTCATTAAATCCATTCCGAACAGAAATAATGCAAGTCCACCAAACAAACCGCCCCACAATTCAAGGCTGGCAAAAGGATTATTCATGCTTTTCCTCAATGTTTGCAGGAGATTTTACAATTACTACTGGAATATCTGATATCTGTGCCACTCGTTCGGCAACGGAGCCAAGGAGAATATGGGAAAGTCCGCTTCTGCCACAACTTCCAATCACTATAAGCTGGGCTTGTTCTTTTTTGGCAAACTCAACAATACGTCCAGGCGGGAGTCCGGAGATGAATTCAATGCGAGAATCTTGCAAGCAGGAGAGTTTCGGGTATTTTTTTTGCATCTTTTTAATGAAATCCTCTGCCATTCGGCTGGCTACTGCAGCAAGTGGTTCTGTCCAATCATCTTTCTCTCTTCGATAAAACCCTGGAGTGTCAGCTGGATCGTGTACAACATGTAATATAATAAGAGGAGCCTGAATATGACTTATGTAATGACTTGCCCATAGCAATGCAGCTTCGGAATCTGTCGAAAAATCAATAGCAACAAGGACTGGCTTCGTGTCTGTTATGTTGTTCATGATGATAAATGCCTGTTAGTAGTATTTTTGACAAGCTCGTAAAAACCTGAAATTGTAGATGGCTAAGTAGATAAGCGTATACTTCGAAAAACTTCACATCTGAGGCTCAAATATTTTCAATTGTTTCTGCGAACTGGAGTACGTCGTAATGATTGCAAATGTGAAGCAACGAAGGCGGTGAAGAGTTTTTACGACGTCATCATTTATAATATTTTTTATTTTTCCTGAAAAGCTGGAACATAACCGGATGAACCAAATATATTAATAACGTTGAAATAAGCTGGGTACTTTGTCCTCGGGATATCAGATATATGCCTGCGGTAAAATTTGTTCTGCGCCTCAATTTAGAAGAAAAAATCTCATTTCTGGACGGACACTAGATAGTCTGGTGCTGCACCTCTTTTCATCCTTGGTATGTTCAGAGCATAGCACGACAAGTAGCGTTGTCAACAGGCAATAGTGTCGCGTCCCCACCTTTGTGGTAAGGGGTCTCTTGTTCTGCAACACCATAATATTTATACATCTTATAGAGCAGTATATACACCACTGATAGCGACGAATACAAGGGTGTTCACGGTAGAGACAGGCCACGGAAAAAAACTGCAAGATACCCGAATACGATATTTTTA
>JAJRQL010000005.1 GCA_024280265.1 Deltaproteobacteria bacterium | reverse complement strand
GCTGTGGCTGAGCATGGTTTGTACCAATAAGGAAAAGAATACAGAAACAGCAGGCCTGATTCAGGGATACGGAACGCTTCTCCTATGCCAGGATGTCGCTGCATAATAAAAAAAGCCTGCTGTTCAAAAGAGAACAGCAGGCAGAAAACAAGATATATATGTAAAACAGGAGTGGATGAAACCATTGAGAGTTTTATCCACTCCTGTGGTAAAAAACCAACCACAGTTAAGTAAGATCTTTGGCAACAGGAAAGTCTATGTAACAGGAGCGGAAAAACGATGCAAGCTTTTTTTGGGTCTTTGTCTCTTCTCTGTCAAGCATTATTTATAGAGGCAGAGGTAGCAGGTTTCTACCGGAATGCGGACGCTGAATTTTTCACCCTTTGCCACTTCAAATTGTTCTCCTGCACCGAAATTCTGCCAGGAATCGCAGCCTGGCAGTTTTATGTCCATAGTCCCTGAAACAACAGGTATAATCTCAATGGAGTCTGTACCAAACTCGTACTCCCCCAACTTCCATGACGCCTGCTGTTGCTGGCCCGTCGCTGCTGGTGGAGGCGATGGATTTCACCTTTCCGTCAAAGTATTCATTGGTCTTGAGCATGGATTCCCTCTTTTTCTTGGGTAATCATTGTGAGGGCGTTGTAAAAACTCTTCATCTCCTTCGTTGCTTCACATTGTCAATCATTACGACGTACTCTAGTACGCCGAAACAATGGGTAATATATGCGTCTCGGATGCGAAGTTTTTACTTATCCATCTACAACTTCAGGTTTTTACGAGGCCATAATTGTGGGTTTTATTGTAACTTACTTGAGAGCAGTACTTTTTTTTGGGGAATTTGTAAACGGACTTTCAACGGCAGGTTCCGCGTTTACATCCAGGAAAAATATGAACGCTAATAGTGGACCTTTTTTCGTGCTGTTTTGAGCTGACCCCGTTTTTTCTTTCCTTCAAGGCGTTTCTTTTTTGCAGCTTTGCCGGGATGGGTTGGCCGGCGTTTTTTCTGCTGCCGGGTGGCACGGGAGATAATATCAGAAAGACGCTGCAGGGCATCTTCCCTGTTTTTCTCCTGACTCCTGCACTGCTGTGCTTTAAGCACAAGAATACCGTCTTTACTGATTCGGTTGTCGTTCAGGCCCAGGAGTCGGCTCTTTATTCTTTCCGGCAGGGAAGAGTTTCTGATGTCAAAGCGGAGATGCACGGCAGATGCAACTTTATTGACATTCTGGCCACCGGCGCCACGGGCACGGATAAACCGTAGTTCTATTTCCTGTTCAGGGATGGTCACACTGTTTGAAATGTGAAGCATGGTATGTCTTGTTCGGATGTATGGGTTTTCTGCACTGCCGGGTTTGCAAAGTTTTTCTTCCTGATTATTGTGTTTCGCATCTGCAAGCATCGTACCGTATAGTTGTTGCAATGGCATCAACAGAATACTAACAGGTGCTGGCTATTTTTTAAAGCATTTGCTGTTTGCGCCATCAGCTCCAGATTTGCAAAGCTGAGTGGTAATTGGAATCAGGTAGATATAATTGTATTTTATATGGAAAAGAGTAACTCAAAAACAAATATTGTGCTTATCGGCATGGCAGGATCGGGAAAAAGTACCGTCGGGAGGGAGCTGGCACGGGTACTCAGCCTCGTTTTTGTGGATGTTGATACCCTGATTGAAGAGAATCGGCAGGTCCCGCTGCAGGAGTTGCTTGACGGGCTCGGCGTCCAGGGGTTTCGGAAGGTTGAAGAGTTGATCCTTCTGAGTATTAATGTGAAGCGGCATGTAATCGCTACTGGTGGCAGTGCTATTTACAGTCAGGCTGGAATGGATCACTTGCGCAAGAACAGTGTACTGGTATTACTTGATGTTGATATTGACACATTGAAGCAGCGGGTAGGGGATTTCAGTGACCGCGGCCTGGTAAAAACCAGAGGGCAGAGTTTCGATGATGTCTATGGCGAACGACAGCCATTATATAAAAAGAACGCAGATATTGTGGTCGATTGTAGAGATCAGTCTGTCTCCGCAATTTGTGACTTCATTGTGGCACAAATTGCAGATAGTTCCTATCATTTCTGACCGGGATATGCTAGGGTGCTTCCCTTCAAAAATACAAGTTCAACACATATGGACTAACTTAAGCAAATAGAGGATGTTTTTATGGCACAGGCAAAAAAAGGTGACAAGGTTCAGGTGAATTATAAAGGGTATCTGGAAGATGGAACAATCTGTGATTCATCAGAGGGGAAAACTCCTCTGGATGTGGTACTTGGCTCAGGATCTGTAATCCCTGGGTTTGATGCAGCTTTGACCGGTATGGCCGTGGGTGACAAGAAGACGGTGAAGATTCCCATGGAACAGGCCTACGGGCCCCATAACGCTGAAATGGTGATGCAGGTTCCTAAAAGCCAGGTACCACCGGACTTAAAACCTGAAGTTGGTCAGAAACTCCAGGTGGGTGGAGCTGCGGGAGAAGTGATGATGGTGGAGGTTATAGATGTGACCGATGAGTTTGTGATACTTGATGCTAACCCACCACTTGCCGGAAAAGATCTCACCTTTGATCTGGAGTTGGTTGGTATTAACTAGTGCCTGTCCAAAATGGCCTATGGACCTTGTGGCAGGATTCTTTCAGCCTGTTCCTGCAGTTCTTCCTGCCAGCCATCCTGTGGAGAACGCCGCTTGCAGGTTGTAACCGCCGGTGTTTCCGTTCAGGTCTAGAATTTCCCCTGCCAGGTAGAGGCCTGAGACGATTTTTGATTCCATTGTTCGTGGGTCGACTTCCGTGAGGCTTACTCCGCCAGCAGTAACAATGGCTTCTTTCAACGGGCGGTGCCTGCTTATCTCGAGTCGCAGCTCCTTCAGCCAGTGAAGGAGCTTCTTTCGCTCTTTCTTTGAGATTTCTCCTGCACGGCGCCCTGGTGGAAGTCTGGTCTGTTCGAGGCAGAGGGGGATAAGCGCTGCTGGGAGCAGTCCTCTCAGTACATCTGTCAGGGCCTCCCTGTGACGTCTTTCAAAATCACGGATCAGGCGTGCGTCCAGCTTCTGTTCGCTGAGCGCGGCTTTGAGATCGATGGCCAGGAGAACAGATTTTCCTGCCTGCAGGGCGTCCACTGCCTCTCCACTCAGGGTCAGAATGGTAGGCCCGCCAACACCATATTTCAGGAAGTGTAATTCTCCGAAGAGTTGTCGTTTTTTCTTTCCTTCAATAAAAAGTTTCACCGCAATATTGCGAAGTTCAAGACCTGCAAGTTCAGATGGGACCCCGCCCCGTATTTCCAGTGGGACAAGGGCCGGGCGTATGGGGACAATGGTGTGGCCCAGTGCCTCTGTGAGCCGGTAGCCATCTCCGGTGGATCCCGTGGCCGGGTAGGAGGCACCTCCGCTTGCAAGAATAACAGCGTCGCAGTGGATTGTACCCTGGTTGGTGATAACGCCAGTGATGGTGCCGTTTTCCAGGAGAAGAGATGAGGCCGGGCAGTTGTCCCGGATGGTGACACCCTGCTTAGAGATCCAGTGCAGGAATGTCTTTAGAATATCCGGTGCCTTGCCGCTTTTCGGAAAATATCTGCCGCCTCGCTCAAGGGTTACTTCCAGTCTGTTTTCCTTAAAAAAAGCGACCAGCTCTCCGGAAAAAAAATGAGAGAACGCTTGTCGCAGGAAACGGCCGTTTTTCCCAAAGTGCTCAATGAATTCTTCAATGGGCGCACTGTTGGTGATGTTGCAGCGACCTTTGCCGCTGATACAGATTTTTCGGCCGGGACGTTTCATCTTCTCAAGAAGGGTCACCTCCGCGCCAGCAATGGCAGCCTGGCCTGCTGCCATCAGCCCTGCTGCGCCGCCACCAATAACTATCACATTTTTTTTTGTCATTTTTTCTGGGATGTATCTTGATTTTGATTGTATGTGTGCAACAGTGCCGCATGGTTGGATGTGAAAAACGGCGAGTCGCGCTGCAATATTTTACGGATGACCGGGTCTGCTTTGAATTCTGTACTCAGAAACTTTCGCACCGATTTTCTGTCCCAGCCTTCAGGATGGTGGAAATCAGAGTAGAGTCCCAGGTCTCCTGTGGAGAAATCATGGATTTTCAGGGATGCAGTCTCGGTACTGTTTCTTGGCAGGTTAAAGACTGCCAGATTGAGATAGGTGACAGCGTGAGAATTCCTGCGGATGAAGTCCAGGGTCTGTCTGGCTTCGGTGATGGTCTCGGCTGGTGTCCCAAAGAGCAGGTAAACGTAAGTGGCAATCCCGGCCCTATGGAGATTGTGCAACGCTCCCTCAACCAGTTCAAGATTTATGCCCTTATCCATGGCATCAAGAACCTGCTGAGAACCCGACTCGATACCGAGCTTTAACAGCACGCACCCTGACTGTCGCAGGTCATTACAAAAATGGGGATCCTTCAGTTCTTCTGTTACCCGGGCAAAACCATACCAGCGAGCGCCGGGTGGGTGCCTGATTAATTCTTTCATCAGAGAGGGGGCCACCCCGTTGTCCAGAAAGTGAATGAGTTCCGTTTTGTGCGACCTGAGAAGTCCTTCAAGATCCTCCCTGACCTGTGCAGACGAGAGCTTTTGATAGGAACTGCCCTCTGCTTTTTCAGGACAGAAGGAACAGCGATTCCAGTAACAGCCACTGGAAGCACTATAGGGAAGGATCAGGCCGGGTGCCAGATAGTTATTTATGGGCAGGTCGGAGTAGTCGGGGGCCTGATGGAGAGGAGCTGTATTGTTGCCAAGTAATTTGAGCAGAGGAGCTTCACCCTGCCCTGCAATCATCTTGTCAAAGAGGGTTGAGAAGGGATTGATCCACCCGGGACTGCGTAGCCAGGAGGTGATGAGCCCGCCACCTGCCACAATTCTCACCTCAGGAAATTCCTGTTTCAGGTAGCCAACAAGGGAAAATGCGGGCAGGGCCTGGCTGAGATAATTGATGGAGATCCCGACCCATTGAGTATTTCTACTTTGTTTTGCAAGGAATTCGGGCAGACGTTTTTGAAAAAGTGGGAAGAAGATATTCTTTTTGTATTCCTTTGCAGCTCTGAGCAGATCACTGCTGTGGTGTGGTGAATACCCTGTGTCCTGGTAATCGGCCAGAGTGGTGGAAATGGCACTGTCACCATGACTTTTTCCGAGGGCGCGGTTGAGATCGCGTACTGCACGTTGGTAGCGATCTGAGTGTAAGTAAAGCTCACTGGAACGAAGGGCTTGAAGGTTACGGGAGATATGTTTCCAGGCCCTCTTGCTCCAGGTATCATCGGGTGATTGCTGCAGTGTCAGCAAATAGAGCTGTCCCTCAATGTTTGCATCCCAGAGTGTACAGTCTAATCCGTTGCCACGCAGGAATCCTGCTATTCGGGGAATCCCTGCTGGAGGCTCACAGGCCTTTGCCAGTGGAGGAAAAATCAGCAGCATGAGGGGCCGTGGCTGGAAGGGAACAGGATGTTGTGCATGGCTCAGTTTTGATGATGGGGTTGGTTTTATGAAACGGATTTTACCGGTCACGGTAGCATACTTTGCTGCGGAATTACAGGGGAGATTCTAAAAGAGATGGTAAAATCAAAGGCGGCTGGCAGGTTCACTCCTTTCTTTCTTCACTTTCTGTTTTTTGGGCGATACGGTGAGGCAGGTTCTCTTGTGGGGTGCTGATCACATTCCAAGGCGTATTGGGTCGATATCAAGTATCTTGGGCCATTTTTTGATTTTTTTTTCGTATCATTCGGTAGTGGACAAAGGTACATTTTTTGATGTATCCTTGGTACTGATGTCGTCATCTTCGTGAAATCATGGGTGTGTAATGGTGATGTAACACAATGTGAAGCCGTTACGGATATCAGGGTTTGGTCATAAATGGGTTTGCCGCCGTTGAGAAAAGACTGGTTGGTAAATCCCCAGGGAACTGTGAACGGCAACGTGATGGCGTCGTAAAAACTCTTCACCTCCTTCGTTGCTTCGCACTTTTAATCATTACGACGTACTCTAGTACACTGAAACAATTGAAAATGTTTTCGACTCGGAAATGGAGTTTTGTACTTAGCTATCTACAATTTCAAGTTTTTACGAGTCCATCAACGTTGTAGATGTCACCTTTTGTTGTGAAGGGGAGTTACATGAAAAGATACACTTTTGGTTCCGGGTTGCTGTTCAGCACACTCTTTGTCTGTTTAATATTACCATCACTGGCAATTGCTGGAAAGGTATTTACCTTGAGCGAGTGTCTGGAAATGGCGCAGACTAGAAATCCATCGGTTCTTGCCAGTATGGAGAGGACAGCACAGGCCGAGTGGAGAAAGAAATCCGCCTATGATAATTTTCTGCCCAGGCTTAACATGGATTATGGCTATACTTATCTTGACAACCCGACAGATATAAATACTGGTCTTGCAGGGATTGGAGATGTGAGTGTTTCGGTACAGAACAACTATATGATGGGGCTGTATCTTGATCAGCCTCTGTTTACAGGATATCGCCTGATCGAGAGCTACCGCCTTGCTGATCTGGGGCTGAAAGAAGCCGTGGCCGGTGAAGAACTCGCCATGCTTGAGATTACCTACCAGACAGTGTCTGCCTATTATAACCTTTTGATGGCTGTTAAATTTCAGGAAGTTATGGCCGCCACGGTCAAACAACTGGAGTCTCATTATGATGATTCGTATCAGTTTTATAAAAACGAAATTATTCCGCTGAATGATCTGTTGGAAGCCGAAGTGTATCTGGCGAATGCCAGGCAGGATTCCCGATTGGATGCCGGTAATACAAGGAAGGCGAGAACAACTCTGGCAACCCTTATCAAGGAGCCTCTCTCTGCTGAATTTTCTGTGGAAGATACTCCAAACCTCACGCCATTGCCTGTTGACCTTGAGTTTTTGCTGCAGAAAGCCCTCACAGATCGGCCTGAATTGAAACAGGCTAATTATGGCGTTGAATCCTCTGGAAAACAGGTTGTTCTGGCAAGAAGTTATTATTTCCCCAGCGTGATTATGCGTGCAGGTCACAACCGCTATGGTGGAGACCCCATGGTTGATGGAACTGGTTTGAGTGATCTGCAAACACCCTATGAGACCACTGTTGGAGTGTATGCTCAGTGGGAGCTTTTTGCCTGGGGGCAGACCGGGCATAATGTAAACCAGGCAGAAGCTGCCAGAAGGGAGTCTCAGCAGCATCTTATAAAAGTGATGGATGAGATCCGGATGGAGGTGGATGATAATTACACAAGTGTTCAAGTGTCATATAGTAACATTGAGGCAGCGCAAAAGGCGGTTGAACAGGCTCAGGAAAATCTGAGAATGAATGAAGTACGTTATAAGAACCAGATCGCCAGCAGTACGGATGTCATTGATGCCCAAACCCTGCTCACCAGCACCAGAACCAAATATTACCAGGCAGTCTATCATTACAATATCTGGTTGGCAAGTTTAGCCAGATCCGTTGGGGCGGCGAGCTGGGAAGAACTGGTGGTGGAAGAGGCAGGCAGAAAGCAGAAGCATTCCTGAAAACAGCATTCGGGGATGACCCGGAAACATGATTTTAATAATAAACAGGTAAAAGAGTTATGGCGATTTTAGACAATTATTCAGTTGAATCATCGGTCAAGAAGATGTTTTCGCTGATGTGCATGTCATTTATCATATTTGGGAGTCTAGGTGGCTGTTCCAAGGAAGAGGAGCCCGTTGTGAAAGAGGTGGTACGACCGGCGATACTTATGACCATCGAACAGAAACCCATTGTAAAGGAGATGGAATTTCCCGGGAAAGTACAGGCCCTTGATCGGGTTGAACTTTCTTTTGAAGTGTCAGGTAAGCTCGTCAGCCTCCCTGTTAAAGAAGGACAGCATGTCAAAAAGGGAGATATTATTGCTCAGATTGATCCCACAAACTACAAAAGTCAGCTCAATGCTGCTCAGGCAAGGGTGAATCAGTCAAAGGCAGAACTGGATCGCTATGAAAATCTGTTGCGGGAAAAAGTTGTGGCCAAATCGACCTATGATATAATGAAACGAAATTACGAGGTAAGCCTTGCAGATTTGGCAATTGCCCAGAAAGCCTACAATGATACCAGCCTCAAGGCTTCTTTTGCAGGAATGATAGGGAAAAAGTTTGTTGAGAATTATCAGGTGATCCAGGAGAAACAACCCATTGTCTCGTTACAGAGGATCACTGCTGTGGAGATCGTGGTGAATGCACCTGAGAATGTGATGACAAGGCCCGCGGAAGACTCTTCCCTTTCTTTTGAAGCAGAGTTTGCCAACTATCCCGGAGAGCTCATTGAAGCGTTTGTTAAGGAGTATGCAACCGAGGCAGACCCGCAGACGCAGACCTTTCGAGTGGTTTTTTCAATAACCCCTCCCAGTCGAATGACTATCTTTGATGGAATGACAGCCACGGTTTATGGTTACCTGAAAACAGCAAAAGGGATTTCGATTGAAGTGCCGGTGCAATCAGTTTTTTTTGATGAAACAGGCCAGGCTTTTGTCTGGAAGACAGATAGTGATATGCGGCTTGTACGGCATAAGGTGTCCGTTGGGATGGTCACCAATGGCAACATTATTATAGAATCCGGGTTGAGTAATGGTGACAGGGTGGTTGTCTCTGGAGTACAGAAGCTGAAAGATGGTATGAAAGTACGTGAATTCACAGGAGTAGTGGGAGAGTAGTGCATGAATCTTGCTGAATTTTCCATCAAGAAGAAAACGATCACCCTGGTTATTACTGTTATGCTTGTGGTGGGCGGGATACAGGCATTTTATGATATCGGTATGCTAGAAGATCCTGAATTTACTGTTAAGGATGCGGTGGTAATCACAGCCTACCCGGGTGCATCTCCCAGGGAGGGGGAAGAAGAGGTTACCGACAGGGTAGAAACGGCCATCCAGCAGTTGGGGCAGTTGAAAAAAATAACATCAATCAGTAAGGCCGGCGTATCTATTGTCAGTGTGAGTATCAAAGATAAATACGATAAAGCTGACCTGCCACAGGTGTGGGATGAGTTGCGTCGTAAGGTAGGGGATGTTCAGAATAAGTTACCTCCAGGCAGTATGCCGTCGGTAGTTAATGATGATTTTGGAGATGTTTACGGGATTTTGCTTGCGATCACTGGAGAGGGGTATAGCTATAAGCAGCTTGCAGACGCAGTTGACTATCTTCGCAAAGAACTTCTGTTGGTTGAGGATGTTTCGAAAGTATCTATCTGGGGAAAACGGAATGAGGCTATCTTTGTTGATATCTCCACCTCTAAACTGGGTCTGCTTGGTATTGGGATTGATACAGTTTATGAATCCCTGAAGGAACAGAATGTGGTGCTGCCTGCAGGTTCTGTTAAAGTTGGACCGGAATATATCCGCATAAGTCCCTCAGGGGAATACGATTCTGTGGCAAGTATAGCTAATCTGCAGATTCGTGATCCGGAGTCAGACAAAGTTATCTATTTAAAAGATATTGCTAATGTCTATCGCGACTATGTTGATCCTCCGAGCCAGGTTCTGCATATGAATGGAGTTCCCGCGATATCGATCGGGATATCAATTGCCACAGGTGGTAATGTTGTGTCTCTTGGCGCTGCTGTAAATAAGCGCCTGGAGGAGCTTAAGGGAATGCTTCCAGTTGGAATGACCATTGAGGTTATAAACTTTCAGGCCACAGATGTTGCCCTGGCTATCAAGACCTTTGTCAGTAATTTCCTTGCGGCGGTTCTCATTGTTATCGTTGTATTGCTAGTGTTTATGGGGGTGCAGAGCGGCTTGCTGATCGGCTCAATCTTGGCCATTACGGTGTTTGGAACCCTTATTGTCATGAATATGTGGGGCATCAGTCTGGAGAGAATTTCACTTGGTGCTCTTATTATTGCTTTGGGAATGCTGGTTGATAATGCCATCGTTGTGACTGAAGGTATGCTCATCCGACTTCAGAATGGGATGAATCGTTTGAAGGCCGCAGGGGAAGTTGTTACACAGACGCAGATGCCGCTTTTGGGTGCCACTGTCATTGCGATACTGGCTTTCTGGGGAATAGGCATGTCTGAGGATAGTACCGGCGAGTTTTGTCGCTCTCTGTTTCAGGTTATGCTCATTTCACTGCTGCTGAGTTGGATTATTGCCATCACCATAACACCTCTGTTTTGCGGCATGTTTTTGAAAGGTGCTGCTGAAGGTAGTGAAAAGGAGAATGACCCCTATAAAGGGTTTGTCTTTGTAGCATATAAAAAGATTCTTTCTGTGTCCATCCGGGCACGCTGGTTAACCTTACTGATAATGATTGCAATGCTCTTCAGTGCCGTTTACGGTTTCGGATTTTTGAAGGGCAGCTTCTTCCCCGCATCCACAAAACCTATGTTTATGGTACATTACTGGTTACCATCCGGTACTGATATCAGGCAGACGGTAGCTGATATCAGTAAAATTGAAGCGCATATTTTAGAAGATGATCGGGTGAGTTCAGTGGCGTCATATATCGGTGATGGCGCCCCGCGATTTATTTTGACTTTTCAGACGGAGAAGACAAGTGATGATAGCTATGGTCTGATGCTTGTAAGTGTTGATGATTATAGGGATATTGATGTTCTCATTCCGGAGGTTGAAGAGTATATTTCGACAAATTTTCTCGATGCGGAGCCAGTGTTGAGGAAATTTGCCCTGGGTCCCGGGGGTGATTACGACCTCGAGGTGAGGTTCTCGGGGCCGGATGACAGGGTCTTGCGTGAACTTTCAGCGAAGGCTCAGCAAATCATGCGTGATTATCCCTACAGTGCGCGTGTGTGGGATGACTGGCGACCTCCTGTAAAGAAAATCGTTCCTGTTTTTGATGAAGTAAAGGCAAAACAGGCAGGGGTGAACCGGACTATGCTTGCTCGGGCACTTGAGGGTGCTGTCAGTGGTACGCAGGTAGGTTTATATCGTGATGGTGATGATCTTATTCCCATTGTTTCGCGACTCCCCGCTGAAGAACGGCTGGATGTGGAGCACTTGAGAGATGTGCAGGTTTACAGTCCTGCTCTTCGGAAATCAATCCCCATACATCAGGTGATCAGTGGTTTTGAAATTGTGGCGGAAGATCCTTTCCGCATGCGTTTTAATCGGAAACTGACTGTCAGTACCAAGGCTAATATTCAATTTGGCATGCTGCCAAGCGAAATGCAGAAAGCAGTGGAGGGAGAGATTGAGGCCATCGAACTCCCAATTGGTTACGAGATGGCTTGGGGAGCGGAAAAGGAGGACTCAGCCAGGGCCCAGAGTGGTATCAAAGCTAATATGGCAGCACCAACCATTGCCATGATTCTGATCATAATTATGCTGTTTAATAATCTTCGGCAACCTGCCATTATTCTACTTACAGTTCCTTTTGCCATCATTGGAGTAACGGTGGGGCTGCTTGGTTCCGGTTCTCCTTTCGGTTTTATGGCACTTTTGGGTATGTTGAGTCTGACAGGTATGCTCATTAAGAATGCCATTGTTCTTATTGACCAGATCAATATTGAACTCGATGACGGGAAAGAGCCGCTCACAGCAGTCATTGATGCCTCTGTCAGTCGTGTTCGTCCAGTATGTATGGCCGCGATAACAACTGTGCTCGGGATGATTCCTCTGGTGGTTGATCCGTTTTTTAAAGGTCTTGCGGTGACTGTGATGGGCGGGCTGAGTTTTGCAACAGGTCTGACCCTTATTTTGGTCCCCATTCTTTATGTCATTTTTTATCGCATAAAGTGACAGGAATTTTAGTGTCGCCTCAATGCTGAGGTTGATGATAGATGATAAGTACTCGCTTTTCGAGGGAGGGTCAGAGATAAAAAAAAGTACCCTCAACACTCTTCAAAAAGCACAAAACTCTTTTTGCATACCCTGCCAACAGGTAAATATTACAACTAAATGAATGCTTAACAAAAAAGCATCCTTCGCATTTCCCTCAGACAGTTACGGAAATATAAAGAAAAAGCCCCGGGAAAGTCAATATTATACTAAGGGAAAGAAAAAAAGTTAAAATAACAGGAGGTTGCAAGATGGTGATAAGTAATCGCTTTAGAGGGGTTGAGCGATGATGATTTTACAACCATGATCATGAAATGGCGACACACATCTGGTTTCAGTGTGGACAATTCAGTCTGCATAGCCAAAGACGATGAAATCGGAATAACCAATCTGGCCCAGTATATTATCCGCAGTCCATTTTCCACCGGCAAGATCAATTACAATGAAAATACAGGTATGGTAACGTATCGTTCGAAGATGACACATGGGAAGAATAAAAAGAATTTTAGGTTCATCCGGTTAATGAGTACCCCTGACGGTGCAAGTGGTAGAGTCGGAGTTTAAAATAATCCATATCTCTGAATCCATAAGCCTGTCGCTTGAGGGTTTTTATTTTGTTAACGGTTCCTTCAACTGATCCACTGGTT
>JAJRQL010000103.1 GCA_024280265.1 Deltaproteobacteria bacterium | reverse complement strand
GTGTCAACAACTAATTTGACTCACCCCGTCCTTTTTTGAGGCGCGCTCACACTTACGCGTCCGCCTCACTCAGCGACCGCGGCAAACTACCCAATCACTCACCTCCTGTCAACGTTTATTCGCACTCTTTTTTGACGGGAATGCTGGTTGCTGATTTAGCTCACTGTTTCTGTGTTTAATTTCTGATTGACAAAATCGTATAAAAATGGCAGGAAAGCCTGGTTTTCTGAAATAGCCTCTGAAACGAAACAAGGGGGGTATGAGAAAAATTTCCCATACCCCCCTTACAAGAAAATGTTGCAGGTGCTGTAAAATGGCTACTGTGCCTGTCTGATGGTTCGTATGTAGTCCTTAGTGAGGGAAGGGTGGTCTGCAATGACTTCTGCTGCCTGTGGGGAAAGGGAGTCGTTCAGGAACTCTCCGGCTTCTGAATAGGTCATTCCCTTTTGGACAGCCTCAGCCACAAGTGTAACAAATTTCTTTTCATCATTTTTGTTTTCAAAATAGGAAAGGATGCGGTGACTGCTGCTTTCAGGTTTTTCAGTCGTGTCATCCGGAGATCGTGTGGAAAGTGCAGTAAGGTCTTTTTTTACGGTAGCGAGTTCTTCTCTTAAGGGGGTTACAAGAGAGTCAATTGCAGTCTTTATATCCTCTCTCGGGGCTTTGCTGCTGTCATCTTCTTGCAGTGAGCTGAAGTCTGATGCAAGTTCTGATATCTGTTCTCCTAGGGGATGGACAGTTTTTTTCAGTACTGAGAGTTCCTTTTCAAGAGCAGCACTGATGTTATTTATAGTCTCCGTAGTAACCCTGTCTTCGAGAGCATTTGCAAGAAGGGTGATACGTTCATTAAGTTTTGCTATTTCACTGGAGGCAATTACCACGGAAGAGGAAACTGTACTCAGGGTGGTGTCAAGGTTGTCCACATTGTCCTGGATGGTCTGCAATTTGGAGTCCAGTGTGTTCTGTCTGTCCTGAATGGCACTGAGTGGTTGGCCTGAATTGGAAGATGGTTCATTTCCTGAATGAAAACATTTTGAAGGACACGATATATTGAGGGAGTTGAGGGTGTCCATGAGCTGCGGTTTAAGCTCCTCAAAGGTTTTTTTACAAGTTTCCTTATTGTACATATACAAAATGCCAAAGTAGATTGCAAACATAACAAATATACTTGCAGTAACGGCAAGGATAAGACCGATCACAAATAGAATACCTGAAAAAATTGATCCAATGGTTCCCCACACTCCACCTGAATCACTGGCAGCGAATGCATATATAAAGAATACACAGAGTGTTAGAATGACACCTGATTTAATAAGTGAAGTGCGCAGTTCCTGGTTCTTCATGGATTGATCCTCCGAAAATTACAAAATATGGGTCAAAAAAGAATATCGTTTCAGGTGGTATTGTACTGTCCGCGCCTGAGGCTGCTGCACCTAAAGATTACTGCTCGTCGGACCCCGTAGCCCTGATGGCTTTGTGTGTTACAGTTCAACCTGTTGATTTGAACACTATATATAAGAGAAATTATACACGATTTAGCAAAAACAGAAAAAGAAAATCAACGTTTCCTCAAAAAGCACAAAAAGAAAAGGGCATAAACGCAAAAAAGAGTCCCGCAATGATATCACGGGACTCTTTGGCGGATTTTAAAAGGTCACAGCTGTTACATTATTGTCTGCACAGCAGTAGACGCATAGTCAATAAAACTCTGCGGAGAAACACCCATGAAGACAATAATTGCCAGAAGAAAAACAGAGGTGACACTTGTGAGTATTGAGGGGGTGATTACGCCACGTTCTTCGGGGCCGCTGCAGTAAGTAATTCGAACTACAGAGAGATAGTAGTAGATGGCAATGGCTGTATTGACAGCTGCCAGAATGACTATCAGCAGGTAGCCCTCACTAAGAGCCCCTGCAAGGAGCATGAATTTACCCATAAAACCGACAAATGGCGGGATACCCGCCAGTGCAAAAAGACCTACAGCGAGGGTAAAAGCCATGATGGGAGAGCGCTTGTGGAGACCTGAGAGGTCTTCAATCATAACATTCTCACCCTTTTTTGATACACTGCAGATGACAAGGAAACAGGCAAGATTCATGAGCACATAACCAACAATGTAATAGATGGCATTGGCATATCCGGTGATCTGAAAGGTGAGGATACCCAGCAGTACGAATCCGGCATGGGCAATTCCTGAGAAACCCAGCATGCGCTTAATATCTTTTTGCACCAGGGCTGACAGGTTACCGTAAAACATGGAAGCAATGGCACAGACCATAAGGATGTTAACGATTACCTGCCCATCACCACTGATGAGACTCACCAGGCGGATCAGCAGTGCAACAGCGGCAAGTTTTGGAACAGTAGCTATAAAGGCAGTGGTCTCATTGGATGCACCTTCATATACATCCGGCACCCAGAAGTGGAAGGGGAATATGGCAAGTTTGTAAAAAAAGCCGGAAAGTACCATCATCATGGCAATCACAGCGGCCGGATTATCCCACATGGTTGAGAGTTTGGTGATAACAACCGAGAGTTCGGTAGAACCGGTGAGCCCGTACATATAGCTCATTCCAAAGAGCATGAACCCTGTGGCAGTTACTCCAAAGAGGAGGTATTTAATACCAGCTTCCATTTGAAATCTGAACTTTCCGGAATCATCACGCATGGGGACCATAATATAGACAGCAAATGAGGAGAGCTCAAGAGCAACAAAGATTGAAAGCAGCTCAACACTTGAAACGAGCATCATAAGGCCAAGAACACTTATAAAGAGAAAGAGGTAGTATTCGGGATAAATCTTTTCCGGGATTCCTTTCAATGCCTGGCCAAAGAGAAGGACCAGAAGCATGGCACCGGCAATGAGCATTTTGAATACCTGGGAAAAAAGATCAACCTGGTAGGCATCGAAAAAGAGTTTACCGGTTTGATTGACACTCAGAAGTGTGGCACCGAATATGGCAGCTCCAAGACCAATGGCCAGGTTGCGTGTGGTGGCTGCCTCGGTGGAACGAAGACTTGCTATAAAGACGACAAGGCTTGCACCCAACAGTGTTAACTCAGGGAGAAATTGCATTTGTTTACCTTCCGCAGATCGTTATTAAAGTTGAACGCTATTACTGTGTGATAAGCTCTGTTACCACGGCTACCTGATTATGGAAGCCATGATAGTTATTCAAGAGATTTTCAACGCTTACGTGAATTATATTGATAAATGGTTCCGCGCCGAGTCCTATCCAGAACACAAAGAAGAGGAAAGGGGCAAGGATTACTATTTCACGAAGGTTAAGGTCACTGATCCATGACTGATCAGGATTGTCAGTTCCTCCCCAGACGATCTTCTGCAGCATACGGAGCATATAAGCAGCAGCAAGGACAGCACCGGGGATAGCTGCAAGTGCAAGCCATATATTATGCTCAAATGTTCCTGCAAGAATGAGGAACTCACCTACAAAACTATTTGTTGCCGGAAAACCAAAAGATGACAGCGAGAAGAAGGTGAGAAAAGTCACGAAGATCGGCATGTGCTTACCGACTCCTGTTGCATCTCGCAGTTCACGGGAATGGGTACGCTCGTAGATCATTCCGATACAGAGGAAGAGGGCACCTGTAGTTATACCGTGATTAATCATTTGAAGAATAGCACCCTCAACACCAGCGGTGTTCAGGACAAAAATTCCAAGGGTCACAAAACCCATATGACCAACGGAAGAATAAGCAATCAGTTTCTTCATGTCGCTTTGGGCAAGGGCCGTGAATCCGCCGTAGATAATACCGGCAATGGAGAGCCATAGAATTGCCGGAGCCAGGGTCATGGTGGCCTCAGGGGTTATGGGGATGGCAAAGCGAAGAAAGCCATAGGTACCCATTTTAAGGAGTACCGATGCAAGTATTACGGAACCTGCAGTCGGGGCCTCAACGTGGGCAGCTGGGAGCCACGTGTGAAAAGGAAACATGGGGACCTTGATGGCAAATGCTAGAAAGAATGCCAGGAATAGAAAAATTTGAGCGCTACTGGAGTAATTCTGCCACATCATATCAGGAATAAAAAAGCTATACCCGTTATGGATATAGAGCCAGATGATGGCAACCAGAAGCATGACAGATCCGGCAAGGGTATAGAGAAAAAACTTAATAGATGCGTAGATCTTTCGCGGTCCACCCCAGATGGCAATGAGCATGTACATGGGAATAAGCATTGCTTCCCAGAGGATGTAAAAGAGTACAAAATCCAGAGCCATAAAAACACCCAGCATGGCACACTCCATGATAAGCAGACATACCATGAAAGCCTGAACACGGGTTTTAATGTAAGACCAGGAGGCGAGAACACAAAGTGGCATGATCAGGGTGGTGAGCATGACCAGCAGAACAGAGATACCATCAATACCAACAACATACTGAATATTCAGGGATTTAATCCAGCTAACCTGCTCAACAAACTGATAACAGCTGGTGCCGCGATCAAAAGCAATGACCAGAGGAATGGAAAGTATTGCAGTGAGGGTGGTTATACCAAGTGCCCAGTATCGCGCAAAATATTCATTCCTTACAAAGAGCAGCAGTATCGCTCCTGCAAGGGGCAGGAAAATAAGCGTGCTCAGAATGTGTGGATAATCTGGATTGATTAGTAGTTGATCCATTTCCAGTGTTCCTCGATATCAGTTTATTTGTTGTGACAATTTACAAGTGATTTAAAGCTTATAACCAGACGTAGGCCACCAGAAGAGCAGCAGCAAAGGACACCGTATAGTATATGGTCTGCTGGATCGCCCCTCGCTGAAGAACGATGGTGACCCTGCGGCCGATTGCCCGAACACAACGGGCAGTACCGTCAACAATTCCGTCAATTCCATTCCAGTCAAACCATGACCAGAAGGCCGAGGTTGTCATCAGACAGTTAATAGCAACGACTTTGTAAATTTTCCCAGAGCAGTATCAAACCACTGCAGCGGGTTTTTAACAGTCCACAGAAAAGCACGACCGCCCATGCGGTAGAACCAGTCCATGTCAAGGCTGATGGTATTCTGGGGCAAAACATAGTTGCGCAACATGAAGAAGCCAAATCCGGTGAATGCCATGACCTGCAGGGTCTCGCTGAGGTGATATGCGTTGTAGGGATGAAATGTCACATCAGTGTTAGGTAGCATGCTGTACAGAAATGGCGTGTAGCAACCAAGGAAGATGCAAAGGAAGCCGCCTATTGCCATACCCAGTTGCATGTTCCAGCTGGGATCTTGTGCTTTTTCCCAGGTCTCTTTCGAGCAGTTATTCTTTCCAAAGAAGATCAGATAAGGAAGTCGTAATCCGGCTGCGAGGAAAGTTCCTGCGGATACCAGAATAAGGGCAAACCCGACCCAGAGAAGGTGGGACTCAAAGGCTGCAGTAATAATCATGGATTTCGAAATAAATCCGGACATCAGGGGCAGTCCGGAAACCGCAAGTCCACCTATGAGCATGAAGACCATGGTGGCGGGCATCTTTTTGTAAAGCCCGCCAAGCTGGGTAAGTTTTTGACGTCCTGTACTGGTAAGAATTGCACCAGCTGCCATGAAGAGCAGGCCCTTATAAAGAATATGGGCAAATGCGTGTGCCGCAGCGCCATTTATAGCAAGACTGGTACCAATTCCGATTCCGGCCACCATATATCCGACTTGAGAGACAATCTCCCAGCCGAGAAGTTTGCGTACATCATTTTCCATCACGGCATATATGATACCGTAAATAGCCATGATGACACCAAGGTAGATAAGTACCTCAAACCCGGAACAGCTGCGGATAAGAGTATAGACTGCTGTCTTGGTCGTGAAAGCACACATGAAAACCGCACCAACTGCCGTTGCCTTGGAGTAGGCGTCGGGTAGCCAGGAATGCAGTGGCGGCACAGCGGCATTCAGCATCAGGCCAATCATGATCAGCCAGGTGTAAAGTTCCGGGGAGGAGACGTTTAACTGACCAAAACTTAAATCACCTGTGGCTTGATAACGAAGAACAAATCCAAGGAGCAGGACCACTCCGCCAAAGGTGTGCACTAGAATGTAGCGGTAACCTGCTGCAAGTGCCTCCTCATCTTTTCTGGCCCAGATGAGAAATGTTGATGCAAATGCCATCATCTCCCAGAAGAGGAAGAGAGTAATATAGTCAGCTGCATAGATGGCACCAAGTGAGCCTGCAACGTAGAACCAGGCAGCGATATGCTGCCATTCGTCTTCGACATGCATCCCGTAAATAGTACCAATGATAGCCATGAGGGCCATGATAAAGCCAAAAATCATGGAGAGGCGATCTACGCGACCAAAAGTGAGTTCCCAGTTCATGAACTGAAAAACACCGTAGGTTCCAGGGTGTTGACTTAAGTAGACAACATCGATAAAAGTCAGCAGCGGAATGAGAAACAGGTAAGGTTTTCGGAACGGTCCCCTCACCAGTGGCAGCAGACAGGCTCCCACTATCATGATAAGTGCCGGATGAATAAAACTACTTGTCATAATAATCCTCCCGGGCCTGTATCCCGCTTTTGCCATACCACCTGGCGACCATGATAACAACGGCACAGCTGCCAAGTCCAAAGAGTGACCAGAAACCCGGTATCATCTTTTCTGCCCAGGTATGTGCGTGGCTGGTATCCACAGACATACTCCAGATAACTATGAAGGCCATAACTCCATAGCAACAGTAGATCACGGTCTGTAACCGGTCTCGAAGATAGTCAATCAGATTTATAATCATCCCGTCACCGCCTTAACAAATTGCATCATAAAGTTTGGAAAAATACCGAGGAGCACTGAGATTGTACATGCTATCACAATAGGAATAAGCATGTACAGGGGTGCCTCCTGGATACCTTGATATGTTTCACCTTCAGGGCGTTTTCCAAAGAAAGCCTTAAAGGTAACCGGGGCAAAATAGCCGACGTTGAGCATGGTGGATGCGATCAGGATAAGGAGAATCCCAATTTGATGCGCCTCGATGGAGCCAACCAGCAAGTTCCATTTAGTGACAAAACCTGCAACTGGTGGCGCTCCTATCATGGAGAGGGAGTCAATGAAGAAGCAGGCGAATGTTATCGGCATGCTTTTACCAAGTCCTCCCATTTCAGAAAGATCTTTTTTGTGGTGGGCAATCATGATTGCACCGGCACAGAAAAAGAGAGTGATTTTGGAGAAAGCATGGTTCACAATGTGAATGAGGCCGCCATCAATTCCAGATGGGGTGAGCAGGGCAACACCTAGAATAATGTAAGAAAGCTGGGAGACGGTTGAGTAGGCCAGTCGTTCCTTCAGGTTGTTTTTTGAAAGGGCGAGTACAGATGCTGCAAGAACAGTAAAACCCACAAAATAGGCTGTCGGGATTCCGAGGTTTAGAGCATGCATGGTGTCTACGCCAAATACATAGAGCATGGTGCGGGTGGTACAGAAGACACCGACCTTAACAACAGCCACTGCATGGAGTAGTGCAGAGACAGGGGTGGGGGCCACCATGGCACCTGGCAGCCAGTGATGGAATGGCATAATGCCGTTTTTGGCAAAGCCGAACAGACAGAAGACATAAAGCATGATAACAATCCAGCTCTGAGTGTCACCGGCAAAGAGTCCTTCTGAAATGTTGTGGGGAAAATCCAGAGTACCTGTAATTACATAAATAAGAATAATTGCCGGCAACAAGAAGAGTTTGGCGGTTGTGGTCAGATAGACAAT
>JAJRQL010000102.1 GCA_024280265.1 Deltaproteobacteria bacterium | reverse complement strand
TTGCCAATTGCGCCTGGATTTTGTTCGATCTCCGTCTGTTTTGTGTGTTACCATCTGGATTCTCCTCGGTTGTAGTTGTGATGGAACCCATCATGACACAATGCTATCGGAGAAAAAAGATGGGGTTGTTGTGGCGCTTACGCACATAAACTCTGAAAAACTTTACTCTGTTAGCACTCCCCGACTCACAAACACAATTCTTCCACCTGTTTTCATTAGACTTTTCATTAGTATTAATTATAATAGCAATACATTCTCTATAACAGATTCCTCGCTTGTCCCATTAATTTCTACCTGATCGTTGTCAATGCGTACAACTATTCGTACCCGCATCCTGTCCATTTTTGTTGGAGTTGCCCTGATTCAGGCACTGCTCCTGGGAACATTCTTTTTATATCAATATAACAATTCTCAAAAAAACCTGGTTAACCAGCAACTCCAAGCTCTCAGCAAAAACCTCAGCACCCACATAAATATTTATTTTGAAGGTATTCTCCATGATCTAAAAACTACCAGCCAGCAAATTGAAAGGATGGCCCTAAAAGACTACCAACGCTACAATCTTCTTAAAACATTAAAGAAAAACAACCCTGCATTCTTAGCTCTTGCCTTCTACGACATTAATGGATCCATAAAAAGCGCCGTCTCATCTGATCCTGAACAGGACACACACGAATGTTTCAAAAACAATGCTTCCCTCTTTGATTCTCCATACTATTCCGGAACGCCCTATGTAACCGAGGTAAAGCTAAAAGATGCGTCTCCAGCCATTGCCATCAGCCAGCCGGTATATTTCCTCGATAACGCCTACATTATTGGCGTTATCTCAGGGATTATTCCCTACAGTAATCTGCAGCATCTTGTTGATCAAATCATCCTCCCACCTGCATTGAATGTTCTCGTGCTGAATGACCAGGGAACGGTACTTGCCGAATCATCTGTCAACGAAACTCCCCAGACTTCATTTCCCCCGAATCAATCCTGGGATGGGGATATAACAATTCAAGACCAAGACCTACACTATATTTCAGCCTCCAGCACCATTGAATTCATTGGTCAAAAACTCATCATCATAGCCAATGTTAATGCTGACAAATCACTGGCTCCAAACACCAGATCCTTTGTTTTATTTGGTTTTTTAATAGTACTGATTATGCTTGTTTCAATTCTTGTTGGATGGGAAACATACAATAAGATCATTGAGTCGCTCCAGGCACTTGCCAACAAATCATCCACCATTCTACAGGGCAAGAATATAGATTCCCCTTCACTCAGGGTTGCAGAGCTCGAAGATCTCGCCAACGTTCTTAATAGCTTGAACAACCAGCTCCGGGAATCAAACTTATCTCTTGAAAAAGAGGTTAAAAGGAGACGTCGCGAAGAAGGAAAGGCCATACTTTTACGAATAGAAGCAGAAAAGGCCAACCAGGCTAAATCAATCTTTTTAGCCAATATGAGCCATGAAATACGAACCCCTCTTCATGGAATGCTCGGTATACTGGAAATGCTTGGAAAAGACTCGCTCAATGAAACCCAGAGACAACTTCTTTCGATGACCACCCTGTCAGGAAGACGACTCCAGACGGTCGTTAGTTCCATTCTCGATCTCTCCCAAATCGAATCCGGAAAATTCCAGTTACATCATTCTCTTTTTTCCCTCTCCGCCCTTATCAGAGAAGTAGTAGAGCTGATGCAGATTCAGACTGAGAATAAAGACATAACGATTCACTCAAAGCAGCAACAGGGTACCCCTGACTATCTTATTGGTGACAGTGGACGTATTCGCCAGATATTGATCAATCTGATTACAAACAGCATCAAATTCAGTAAAAAGGGACGAATTACCCTTGAAGTCAGCCTGCAATCCAGGCCATCTTCTGCCAAAGTAAAACTGCTTTTTGCTATAATCGATGAGGGACGCGGAGTCCCGAATAATGCCCGAGAATCAATTTTCCAAGCCTTTGAGAGGGGGGAAGTGGACAATGATACCATCGTTGAGGGTACCGGGTTGGGACTGACCATAAGCACTGAATTTGTTCAGCACATGAATGGTAAACTCTGGCTGTCAAGAAGTGATGAAAATGGCTCCAAATTCTGTTTCACTATTCTCTGTGACATTCCTGGTGATTCATCATCTTCTAAACCAATACCCAACCCGGAAGAGCAATCCTGTCCCAGAAAACTCGCTGGAATCCATATTTTTCTTGCTGAGGATGAGTTTATCAACCAGCGTATTATTTCAGCCTATCTCGAAGAGCAGGGATGTACGGTGAGTATTTGTGAAAACGGCAGGAAACTTCTTGACACAATGGAAAAAGAGAAGGCGGACATCATCCTGATGGACATCCGAATGCCAGTACTCAACGGCCTGGAATCCACCAGGATAATAAGAAAAATGGAGAAGGATAATGGTTTTGCACCTATCCCCATTGTTGCACTCACCGCCCAGGCCACCACAGAGTTTGAAAAAAAATGTAAAGAGGCGGGTATGAACGATTATCTCACCAAGCCCATCCCCTTTAACAAACTTGTCTCAATCATCTCCAAGCTGGTTCCTAAAAGACACCGCCATGACAGATAATCAGAATTACGCCCCAATGATTTTTTCCAGCGCCTCTTCGTAGCGAGCCTTAGTTTTATCAATTATTTCCTGTGGAACTTTGGGTGCAGGAGGGTTTTTGTCCCAGTCCAGGGTAGAAAGGTAATCCCGCAGAAACTGTTTATCGAAACTTGGCTGTCCCTTGCCGGGTTTGTACTGATCCAAAGCCCAGAATCGTGACGAATCCGGAGTGAGTACCTCATCAATAAGAATCAGTTTTTTCTCGTCCCCGAGGAATCCAAGTTCAAACTTGGTATCAGCTATAATTATCCCACGAGAGCGCGCGTAATCTGCAGCTCTACTGTAAAGCTCAATACTTATATCTGCGATTTTCCGGGTCTGCTCTTTACCAAGGATCTCTTCCATTTCACTTACTGAAATATTTTCATCGTGATCACCTAACTCCGCTTTGGTTGACGGAGTAAAGAGCACTTCTGAAAGTTTGTCTGATTCCTGAAGGTTATCAGGAAAAGTAAAGCCGCAGACAGTGGTATTCTTCTGGTAGGCCTTCCAGAAAGACCCGGAGATATAGCCCCTGACAATGCACTCAACTGTCAAAGGTTCGGTCTTATGAACCAGCATTGACCGTCCTTCCAGCTCAACAGCATATGGTTTACACAGCTCCGGATACTCATCAACATCAGCTGTTATCAGATGATTATCAACTACATCACCAAGCAGGTCAAACCAGAACAGCGATAACGCTGTCAGTACCTTTCCCTTGCCTGGTATTGCATCAATAACCACGTCAAAGGCTGAAATCCGGTCAGTGGCCACCATCAGTAATTTGTCATCATGGCCAGGGATTGCGTACATATCGCGAACTTTACCACGATGCACAAGCGTTAAATTCTCATAGTTTGTTTCAAGTACAGATTCACTCATTTTATAAGCTCCCGGGAATAATTAAAAAGGAAAGAAAACCTGTTGGTCACTCTCCCGCAGGATATAACACACCAGTAAAACAGAAGGTACATTACAGGTTCAGTTTATTTTTCACAGCATCACTTGATGTTGCCGAAACACTCATAAGAAGTCCAGCTTCTTTGTAAAATCCGATTACAGAGGCAATTTTCTCGTTGTAAGTGGCAATTCTGAGACTGATATCGCCTCTTCAGTCTCACCTTCACGCTGAATTGTCTTGAACCACTTTTATCACAGATAACGTAAGCGCTTAAAGAACCACACCTAATCTCAAGGAACTGTAATCTGCTCAGGTGTTAGATTCCAGGGAAGTAACGCTTCATACCCTTCCAGTGTCGAGGCTGTTGGTATCTTAGTGGAAATATATCTTAAATACATATAC
>JAJRQL010000101.1 GCA_024280265.1 Deltaproteobacteria bacterium | reverse complement strand
TTGCCAATTGCGCCTGGATTTTGTTCGATCTCCGTCTGTTTTGTGTGTTACCATCTGGATTCTCCTCGGTTGTGGTTGTGATGGAATCCATCATGACACAATGCTATCGGAGAAAAAAGATGGGGTTGTTGTGGCGCTTACACCTCTTCCTGCGGCGCTTTGAGACCAGAGAGCGACTTCTCGATGACGAGATGCTGCATGTGGGAGATGTAGACGGAATTGTATTTGGAATGGGCCGGGTTGGGACGGCAGCATATAAAAAACTCAATCAACGATATGGTAAAAGGGTGGTCGGAGTGGATTTTGATCAGGAACAGGTGCAGCTGCACCTTGATGATGGCTTATACGTTATGCATGGCGATGCTTCTGATTATGATTTCTGGCAACGCATTGAAGTACAGGAAGGCTTAATAAAACTTGTCATGCTGGCCATGCCAAGTTTTGAGGCGAATCTCTATGCTGCTTCTCAGATAAGGGAGAGGAGTCCGGACGTTATCAATGCTGCAATTGTAGCCTTCGATGATCAGATTGAGACCTTGAAAGAAGCTGGGGTTTCACTGGTTTATAATATTCACAAGGAGGCCGGTATCGGTTTTGCCGATCATGTCTGCGCTCAGGTAAAAGCATTGTCGGATGCAGAGCTCAGCACTACCTAGTGTCCGTCCAGGAGTGAGATTTTTCTTCATCTAAATCAGGGCGCAGAAGAAATTAAAGATGTTCTTGAAATTACATGATGGGGAACATATATACGGTAAATTCCAGGCGTTCACAGGGAAGCCTCGCCCATGGACGAGATCCGCAAGGGTGTACGAATAAAGAAGGGCAATACAAGGTATCGTAGCCGGAGAGTGAAAAGTGAACGACCACGAGAAGGGCTTTTGTAAGTCTTAGCGGATCTAAGCTTTTCTAAGATATTTTTTGCCACTTGCTGTGTTAAGGTTGGAACCAGCATCTTGTTTTCCACTGTCTGTCAGTGTTGTAAGATGGCAGGCATCAAGGTAAATATCAAGAGATGCCTGTTCCGTTTCAGAGCACGGTTCTTCCCTGTTGAGAAGCTTGTTGACCGCCTTGATTATTGACTCATCAGCTTTGAGGTCTTCAAGGAGGAAGATGGGCTCGTCAATGTTTACGAGAAGTGTTGCAGCAAGGATAGCTGCCATATCTCCACGCTGTTCTTCCCTACAGAGTTGTTCTGCTATTTCGGTTCGGGCGGTGGCGGTTTTATAAACATCTTCCTTGCCAATCAATTGCTTTCGAACAGCGATGGCAATCTTATCTTTGAACAGATTTTTCTGTTTTGCAAGGAGTTCTGGCGACATGGACCCAAGGCACTGTTCGGCATGGGGGCAATATGCAGCACAGCCAAAGTCAATGCGGGGATTTAAAACTTTGTTGCCACATTTTTTGCAACTGCGCTGGGAATCATCCTTAAAAAATTCAAGCTCGTTACCACAGTGGGGGCAGGGGGCCTCAAAAACAGCCTCACCATCCCAGTATCGGTTATCCTGTCCGGGGCATTGCATATGCTATCTCCTTGTTATTTCAAAACCAGTTCCTGTAAGGCATCAATTCCAAAGCGTGTCATAAAGCGTGCCGTTCGCGAAGTGGGTCGTGCTTTTTCCTGATATACAGTAAGGCATTTTGTTATCAGGGTGAGAATCTCTTCATCGGTGAGACTCTTGGCGACAATATCACCAAGGCGTGGATTTCCTCCGCCATTTCCTCCGAAAACCAGAGTCCAGCCACTTTTTGAAGCAAAAACCCCTATATCCCGAACATAGGGTTCGGTGCAGCACATTCGACAACCAGCAACACCAACTTTTACCTTTGCCTGTAACGGCTTGTTAAGGGCTATCTGTTCAATATTTTCCCCAAGTTTCAAGGAGTCAGCTATTCCATATTTACACCATTTGCTCCCTGGACAGGCTTGTACATAATGTACCCCGTTTGAGACCTGGGGTCGGATATATCCCTTCAGCTCTTTATGCAACTTAGGTATCTCATCCTGATCCATATCAAGGAGTGCCAGACGCTGGGCACCGGTTATTTTAGTCCTGGGGACATCATATTTATTGATGATGTTGAGGATGTTTTGAAAATCTTTGGGTGCAAAAAGGCCCATGTTCAGCCCAGGGATAACACTGAAGGTTTTTTTAATCGTGGTACTTTCCATGATACTTAATAATGATATCAGAAATAATAAAAAAAGGCAGGATACGAAGTTTTCACAACGTATCCTGCCATGAGGAGGAAAACATAAAGTAAATCATCAGGAGAAACTGAGCAGGATACTCCTGAATGGAAATACGTGAAAATTATCCGAGTATGGTTTTCAGATCGTCTGCCGCGGTTTCACCGATAGGCATAACGTTGAAATTCTCAACCAGGACATTCAGTACGTTTGGAGTAATGAATGCTGGAAGGGAGGGTCCAAGACGGATATCCTTGATTCCAAGACTGAACAGGGAGAGAAGGATAACAACGGCCTTCTGCTCGTACCAGGAGAGGATAAAGGAAAGTGGGAGTTCGTTGACATCACACTCGAATGCTCCTGCAAGCGCCACTGCTATCTGGATCGCCGAGTAGGCATCGTTGCACTGCCCAACATCAAGGAGACGGGGGATTCCACCAATATCGCCAAGTTTTTTATCAAAGAAGCGGAATTTGCCACAGGCCAGAGTCAAGATCATGCAATCTTGGGGAATCTCTTCTGCCATCTCAGTGAAATAGTTACGGCCAGGTTTCGCTCCATCGCAGCCACCTACCAGGAAGAAGTGACGAATCGCCTTGGATTTTACCCCTTCGATTATTTTGTCAGCCACGCCAAGTACAGTGTTACGGGCAAAACCAACCATTACGGTATCATTATCAACTTCATCTGTAAATCCGGGAAGTGAGAATGCTTTTTCAATGACGGCACTGAAATCTTTTTCACCGTTATTTGCTTCAATGTGTTTAACTTCAGGCCATCCAACAAGACCGGTGGTGAATACGTTGTCAATATAAGAGTCTTTTGGCTTCTGAATGCAGTTGGTTGTAAAGAGAATGGCACCAGGGAATTCAGGCAGCTCTTTCTGCTGGTTCTGCCATGCAGTACCAAAGTGGCCATAGAAATGGTCATATTTCTTCAACTCAGGGTAACCGTGAGTTGGAAGCATTTCACCATGGGTGTAGATGTCAATTCCTTTGCCCTGGGTCTGCTCAAGGAGCATTGCAATGTCTTTGAGATCATGACCGGAAACCAGGATGCATTTATTTGGACGATGTCCAAGGGGCACTTCTGTGGGAACAGGATGT
>JAJRQL010000100.1 GCA_024280265.1 Deltaproteobacteria bacterium | reverse complement strand
TGGCGGAAGTATTAAAAAAACTGCCCGGAGTGTATTACACCAACGCTTCCGGTCTGCAGCCAAAAATATCGCTGCGAGGTACCAAAATTGGGATGAGCGGTGGCGCACTGGTTTTAATCAACGGTATTCCCGTGAACATGGGCAAGTTCGGCTACACGGATTTTGCCTCTCTTCCAGTGGAGAACATCCAGCGGGTTGAGGTTGTAAAAGGGCCCATGTCATCCCTGTACGGCGGGGACTCGGCAAGAGGTGTTATCAATATTATCACAAAAGGGGGTGGGGAAAATCTTAAAGGAACCCTAAGTGTTTCAGGTGGATCCTATAATGATCAGCGTTATTCCGCCCTTGCTTACGGAGCCAACGAAAACTTTGATTATAATCTCAATGTCAAAAAGCGTATTGGAGATGGATACAGAGATGATACCTCCATTGACAACGACTCTTTTAATGGGGAGCTGGGATATCAAATCAGTGACGACACGAGGCTTGCTCTATATCTGCAGCTGACGGACGCAGAACGACTTCTTGCCAAAAGCCTGACCAGGGAACAAAGAGAAGAAAATCCCAGACAGGCTCCGGACTACAGCGAGACTGAAACAACTGATTTTATCAGCGGCCTGAATCTTGAAGTGGAAAAGCAGAACTACACTATCCATTCCACAATTTATTACAAAAATCGGGACAAAAACTATGAGAATTATAAAAGGGCAACAAGAACTCCCTATCAGGAGGAGCTGAATGAAGATATCTTTGGCGCCCGTTTTATGCTTTCCTTGAAACAGCCATTATTCAACAGGGAAAACACCTTCTCCATCGGCCTGGACTATGACCATGATTCCAGTGAGTTGACAACGATGATGGCTGCGGACAAGATAGCAGGATTACCCTATACCGTGAAAGACCCAAAGAAAAGCGGTGATTTCACCCGTCAGGAGCTTGGTTTTTTCATCCAGGACGAATTTAAAATCAACAAAAGCCTTATTTTGACTGCAGGCTTGCGCTGGGACTTCTTTGATTTTAGTAATAATCCTGAATATGACTTCAGCGAGAATGGTCTTTATTCATACGACACTGATCCTGAATTTGATAAATTGAATCCCAGAGTTTCTCTTAACTACCTGCCAAAGGATGACCTGAGTTTCTATGCAGGATACAGCCAGTCCTACCGTGCTCCAAATATCTATGATTACTATGCAAGCGGCTCCTATTCTGCTGAATTTGCCTATACTCTTCAGCCGGAAACATACACCCAGTACGAGATCGGGTCACGCTACAGGATGTCTGAATGGCTGAATATTGATGCGACTTTGTTTCATATACAGATAGAGGATATGCTGGACACCGCCTATGACAGTGATGGCAATTATATGGGAAAACAAAACGTCAGCGAAGCAAGCTTGAAAGGTTTTGAGCTGGGCCTTTCCGGTACACCCTTTGACTGGTTCAGTTATAATCTCTCCTACACCTATACCGATGCTCGTTATTCTGATACCTTTTTTGCCAAAGTTTCCAGAACTGAAACAGTGGATGTTGACGGGAATCGATTGACCAAGATACCGTATCACAAGGTAAATGTTGACCTTGATTTTACTTTACTGCAGCGAAACAGCTATCAGTTAATGTGGAATGTAAATCTTTTTGCCCAAAGTGAATATGAAATGGACAAGGGCAATACCGTACAATATGACAGTTATGCTCTGATAAACTCCAAGCTGCGTCTGGTTCATGAAAAATTCGAGGTCTTTGTCGCGGTCGATAACATCTTTGACAAGGATTATGATGGCTATGCCTTCGCATCTTCCGGCATTGAGTACTATTACCCGGCGGCTGGGACAAGATTTGCGGCCGGAGTAAGTTATAAATTCTAACCGTAGATTCCTTTCCGGAGAAGAGGAAAATAATGCCAGAACAATTCCGTAATTCCATATTACTCTGCCTTATTTCTGCTTTCTCTCCATTACAGATTTTCTGGTGTGTCTCACCGGCTGTCGGTGAGGAAAGCGGAACGATAATCCTGACAGAAGAAGATATTTCTGCAGCCATGGCACACAGCATGGCCGATGTTTTAAATACCATACCGGGTGTTTCGGCGGGAAAAACGTCAGTAAGTATTCATGGCAGTTCCAAGGTGAAGGTCTTTATCGACGGCAGACCTCTGAATGACCCGACATCGAGTCATGGCGGTATTAAATGGGATCTGGCCAGGCCCGATCAGGTGGCAAAAATCGAAGTGTTGCTTGGCAGGGGCGGGGTCAGGTATGGACGTGATGCAAGCGGCGGGGTGATACTCATCAGCAGTAAAAGCACTGAAAAGCTCTCCATTGATGGCAAAACATGGCTTGGCAGCGACAATACCTTTTACGCCAATGGCAGCCTGCAACAGACCAATGAAAAGTTGAGCACAGGCGTAAGCGGCAGTTATGAAAGTACTGACGGATATACCGTCAACAAGGATAAAACCACCTGGAGCGGTGAGGCCGCCTTTGAATATCGTTTTCATGAAAAAGCAAGGATATCGCTTTCCGGGAACCATATGGAGTCCGACAGGGGCTCGTCCGGCAGGGTCGATTATCCCACTCCTTTTTTGCGGCTGCAAAGTATCATGAGCACTCTCACTGTCCAGGGAAATCTCAACAATGTCGAGACAAAGTTTTCCTATAACCGGGCAAAGAGGCAGAGTCTTGATCCCAGTCGCTCCCTGGATAAAACCCTCAGGGTGGAGGATTTTGATCAGGAGATCAGTTCTTTTCTTGAAACGCCGAAATGGGGGATTTTTCAATACGGCGCATCCTGTTCTCTAAACCGTGCCTCCGGCAGCAGTTTTGATAAGCAGAGTGAAAACAGCTTCTCCGCCCATGTAATGAACAACCTCACCATGGACAATCTTCCACTTACCACGGTGTTTGGTCTGCGGGCAAACATTCATTCCGCGTTTGATAATAATCTCAACCCGGAAATTAAATTTATCTATGGTTCTGACGGCCTGCGAACCACGCTGGCATACAGTCGCAACAATAACAGCCCCAGTTTTTATCAACGCTACAACGAAACAAGTTCCACCAGACCCAACCCGGATCTTGACATGGAGATTGCCGACAATTTCCGTCTTTCTTTTTCCTCTGAGATCACGAGCGAAATCCGTGCCAGTGTGAACCTGTTTTACAACCTGCTCACGGATCGTATTACCTATGTGGTAGCCGATGATGGTATCGGTCAATATGAGAATCTAGGGGAAGTACATTATTCCGGCAGTGACTTTTCGGTTGATTGGAAGGTGCTTGATGCAATGAAGATCAAGGCCAGGTACACATATCTGCAGGCAGTGGATGAAGAAAGCGGTAACCTGCTCCCGGCAAAACCGGAACATAAGGGGCGGATTGATATTTCCTATACAGTGACCGAAAACCTGTCTGTCAAGTGTATTTTGCGTACGGCTTCAAAGGCATACCGGAACAGGGAAAACACCAACTATGTTTCCGGCTATGAAGTGTTGGACTTTAAGGTGGAATATGGCTTTGAGCGTTATAGTCTCTTTGGAGAAATCAATAACATCACCGATGAGACTTACTGCTATGCCGATGGACTGCTTGCTCCGCCCAGAACATGGTTTGTCGGTCTCAGCATGAGCTTACAGAAGTAAGATGAAGAGTATATATCCTTTTGCCGCCCTGGTCGGTCTTGAAGAGTTACAGCTTGCCTTATTGCTTGGTTGCGTGAATCCGGGCATTGGTGGCGTGTTGATTCGGGGTGAGAAAGGCACGGCCAAGTCCACAACCGTGCGGGGTCTTGCCGAGCTGCTTCCTGACATCGAGGTGATGTCCGACTGCGCATTTGCTTGTGATCCCGAAAAAACCGAACAATGGTGCACTGATTGCCGTAATCGGCGACAAGCAGTTACAAAGTTGCGCAAAGTGAAACTTGTCAACCTGCCCCTTAATATCAGCGAAGATCGTTTAGCCGGTGGTATTAATTTTTCCGCTACCGTCAAGAGCGGAAAAATCGCTTTTCTGCCGGGCCTGATGGCCGAAGCCCATCGAGGCATCATCTATATCGACGAAGTAAATCTCCTTGATGATCATATCGTTGATCTGCTTCTTGATACTGCAGCATCGGGATGGAATGTCGTGGAACGGGAAGGCATCAGCATCAGGCATGCCGCCCGTTTTACTCTTATCGGCACCATGAATCCTGAAGAAGGAGAGCTGCGCCCGCAGTTTCTTGATCGTTTCGGGCTTTGCGTCGAAGTTCAGGGCTGTGCTGATCTTGAACAAAGGGTGGCACTGATTAAAAGACGCGATGATTTTGACCGCGATCCGGCTTTATTCTGCCGGCGATTTGCGGAGAAAAGCGAAAAGATCGGACACCAGATAAGGGAAGCACAACAAAGGCTACCTACGATGCGCCTGTCCCCATCCATACGCACCTTTATCAGTGAACTTTGTCTGGCAAAAAATGTAGCCGGCCACCGGGCTGATCTGGTTTTGGAACAGGCCGCCATAACCACTGCGGCTCTTGCGGGGGAAAACGAAGTGACAATGGCCCATATCCACCAGGTAGCTTCCATGGTTCTGCTGCACAGGCAGCGGGAGAGCCAGCCACCTCCGCCGCCGGAACCACCGCAGAACAGCGGGGATGGTGCTGACCAAGAGGAAGAAAATTCTGCTAACAACCAGAATCAGAGTGAACATCAGGAGGCCGGTCAGGAGCCGGGGGAAGGACAGCAGGATTCACCGACAGACAGCGGGCAGCAGCAAAATGAGGAACCAGATGAGCGGGAAGCTTCACCCAAAGAAGATAAGCAACATTCCGGCTCAAATGAAAAGGACCGGAATCAGCTTTTCGATATCGGCGCCTCGTTTACAGTCAAAAAAATATCCACTCCAAAGGATCGACTTGCCCGCCGGGGCAGCGGTCGCAGGTCACGCTCACGGGTTGCGCAGAAACAGGGACGCTACAGCCGGGCCAGCCGTCATGGCATACCAGGCGATATTGCCCTTGATGCCACCATCAGGGCTGCGGCACCGTTTCAAACCCACCGTAAAGGAAAGTTGAGCCTTAATCTGATTCCCGATGATTTCCGTTATAAAATCAGGGAAAAGCGGATCGGAAACCTGCTTCTTTTCCTGGTGGATGCTTCAGGATCCATGGGAGCCAGAGGCCGGATGGCTGCATCCAAGGGCGCAGTGATGTCGCTTTTGCTTGATGCCTACCAGAAGCGGGACAAGGTAGCCATGATTTCATTTCGTGGTCAGGAGGCGGTGGTCAACCTGCCGGTTACCGGCTCGGTTGAAATGGCGGGAAAGCTGCTGGCCGAGATGAGAGTGGGAGGCCGAACCCCCATTGCGGCAGGGCTTGTGCGAGCCTATGAACAACTGCGTAATTATCTTGTCCGTGAACCGACCGGCAGGCCCATTGTTATTATCATCACCGATGGTAAGGTCAATGTCAGCCTTGACAAGGCAAAACCGGTTGACGAAATGCTGACAATCGCCTCGGCCATGGCTGCCGAGAAGAGAGCAAAATATATTGTAGTGGATACCGAAGAGGAAGGACTGCTTAGCTTTGGTCTGGCCGGACAAATGGCCGATGCCCTGCAGGCCGATTTTTTTAAAATAACAGATCTCAAGGCCCTGGATCTTGTCCATATTGTGAGGGAAAAACAGTGAAAAACAGGAGAACCTATCCATTTGTCGCCATAGTTGGTCAGGAAAAGATGAAACTGGCTCTGATCCTCAATATCATCAACCCTTCTCTGTCCGGAGTTTTGATCAGGGGAGAGAAAGGCACGGCAAAATCAACGGCTGTACGAGCTTTGGCGGAAATTTTACCGGTAATAAAAAAAATAGCCGATTCTCCATTCGGTCTTGATCCGGAAAGTGAGTATGAAGATTTTCTGGAGATATGTGCCATGCTGGGGCACTCGCCACCATCACAAGATCAGTTCGACATCAGGGAGCAGAAGGTCAAGGTAATTGAGTTGCCGGTGGGAGCCACAGAGGATCGGGTGGTGGGAACCCTTGATCTTGAACATGCTCTGCAAAAAGGAGAAAAACGTTTCGAGCCCGGTCTGCTGGCCCAGGCCCATCGCAATATTCTTTATGTGGATGAGGTCAACCTCCTTGACGATCATGTGGTGGATATACTGCTTGAT
>JAJRQL010000099.1 GCA_024280265.1 Deltaproteobacteria bacterium | reverse complement strand
TTGCGCCTGGATTTTGTTCGATCTCCGTCTGTTTTGTGTGTTACCATCTGGATTCTCCTCGGTTGTGGTTGTGATGGAATCCATCATGACACAATGCTATCGGAGAAAAAAGATGGGGTTGTTGTGGCGCTTACTCCCCTATATCACGTCATGGCTCTCCTGCTCTGCTAAATAATTCTCAAGACTGACCACATCAGCACCAGTTACCACCTCTAGTTTCTACCAAGCATAGCCTTCCTTCTTTTGCCATCCAGGCCTGTCAAAGAAAGGGGGCACAGATTGTACCCCAGTAGATATTCAACTCGACATCTCGCTTACGCATTGTTTTGATATATTGCTTTGGGTCATTACTCTCAGTCAGAACTTCAACAATATCGACGACTGAAAAACATCACTCATCATTATGAAAGATGTGACAGATTCCCTTGCCTTTGAATATGGCCAGTTTTGTTTGCGTAATGTCTCCCTTGGCAATGGTTCTCAAAATAAAAAAACAACATTTCAACTTAAACTCGATACAGCAAAATCACACCATTCAGCAGAGTTCAATTCATTACTTTACACACTTCTTAACTTGTATTCCCCTACACCAAAACAAACCAGCGCTCTCAGTTGACCCATCAAAAAACACCACCATATCTATCAAAAAAAAATCTTTGTTGTAAAATGCCGCTCATAATACCAAGGAAATAAGGATCGTAATCATAGCTATCTATCCATGAATATATCCCATCCTGTTTACAACCCCTGATTTCCCGTAATTGTAATTTATAAATTTTACTCATCCACAACTGAACAGAATTTTCTTAAATGGTTTGCCAGCTAACAGGTATCCCCATTTCAAGTTTATTCACAAGCCCCTGATCTACTATCACCGTGGCTGTTTCTGAATCTATAATCCGGTATCCTCTCGACACATCCTGAAAGCCTTGCTGGCTTTCATACAATAATAATTGTGTTGATTTACTCTTCTTCTCAGGGAAACGAGATAATTCCTTACGAATTGCCATACTACACAGTGTGTTTTTATCAATTTTACCAGCGATAAGATCGGGCCATATTTCTCTCAAAATATCTGCTGATTCGTCAAGACCAGGATGGTGATTCAATCCATCTTCAGCTAATGTAGAAAAATCATACAATCTGCCGCTAAGACGTTTCCCATGCCGATTAACCCGCCCGGAAACCTGCAAGAAACTCGTTACCGAACAAGTTTCCCGAAAGCCAACCGCAAAATCCATGTCAACACCAGCTTCAACACAACTTGTTGCTACCAGATACCAGGGTTTATTATCCCAGTCATTTTCAGTTTGCCTACGAATCACCTCACCTAACATTTTACTACGATCTTTTGGTGCCAAGGCTGTTGAAAGATGTAGCACAACCTTATCCGGCAACTCACTTTCTTTGTCGTTCAGTTGCTCAGCAAGAGTCTCAGCAATGATTGCAGCCGACTGAATGGTATTTAGAATAACCAGACAGGATGGCTTTTTTTGGGTGATACATTGGCTCCAGGTTTCATCTGATGAAATTCTCTCAACCAGTTCATTACACTGAAAAGGCTTCTCAATTTTTTCAAAATTTACCCGTTGATCTTCAGCTTGGCGTATTTTCGTTTGTAGAAAATCAGGATAAATATCTGGAAGCGTGTCAACAGGTTGACTAACCAAATAATCATCTTGCCAGAAGCGAACCATTGACCCAGAAGAAAACAGTAGGTGACAGCCCCAGTTACCAGTCAACTCTTTTATCCATGTCCAACTGATGTTCAATAATTCAGGGGGTAAACAGGCATGTGATTCATCAATAAATATTGCTGATCCAACCACATTATGCAGTTTCCTCAACTTAGAAGGTTTAGACGCGGCAAGGGTCTCAAAAAGTTGTACAGCCGTTGTCACGACTACAGGGGCCTGCCAGCTTGCTGCATATTGCCGCATTTCTTTACTGGCAAAATCAGCTTTATGATGATGTGCAACTACTATAGATTCAGGATTTTCACCCTCCAAGACAATTGCTTTCCTTAGAACCTTAACGGTTTGATCAATAATATTAGAAAATGGGGCAACAACAAAAATCCGAGTCAACTTATCTCTTATTGCGCAACGCAGCAGGTAAGCCATTACCGAAGTTGTTTTTCCCAATCCAACGGGGGCAGAACAGGCAACTAGGCGAGAGCCAAACAATTCTCCAGCCACACAACTTTCGTAAAATGCACCACGCATTTTGTTTCGATCACTCTCTGGTTCGTTGCTTGCGGCTACCAATTCGGCAATATACTCATTTAATGCTTTCAAGCGATGTTTCCATCGAGACTCAATGGGGCGAAAAACAGTCATGGGTATATTTTGGCTATAACAGGCAGCACTGCCATGGTCAGCATCAACTAAGCAGGATAACATCAAGCGTGTTGTCAAATTGTTTACAGGTAATGTGGCAACAATTTCCGGCCACTTGCCACAACACTCAAGCTGACGCTGTTTATAAATTTCAAATCGTTCGTTTGTACCAACTATTGCGCTGTAATGTTTATCCCAATCAGCAGAGAGCTTATCACGACCACGACGCGCACCCCTCAGGCAATAGTTACCGAGAGTAATTTTGAATTTTCCCCTCAGTTGTCTGATGAAATATTTCTCTGCTTTTTTACTCGGCAACCCCGGTGCATGATGTCCACGAATCAACCACCCCAACAACTCATTTTTCATTTCCTCAGCAACAGCTATCCCTGCTTCCAGGTGATCGACCTGTAACCGTCCTTGCACGTCACCACGAAAAACACGTTGATTCACTTCATCTAGTTTCCCCATGTCGTGTAACATCAATGCTGATTTGAAAGTTTGACGCAAGCGCTCTTTTTTATCACTGGGGAACGCAGCAAACGCCAAAACGTTATCAAACAAGGATAACCCGTAACACAGCATTTCCCCAATATGTTCCACATATAAATGAGGCTTTCGTTCTGAGTTATCCCTAGGAGGCGTGTGGGCGAGGTATGTCATTACCCATCTACCAAATCTTTAATATCGTAAAATCGATCCACCAAATCACCTAACTTATCTTTCCCCGGAATGTCATAATCATTTGCCGACACCGGTCTTGTCACTCCTTCTCTTATTTTTGGAGTTAAAGCATTAACAAACAAATGCTCCTGGCAGGAACCCAAGGTGTTCTTATGCTCAGCAAACCAAGCATGCAAGATTGAAATCTGAGGGCGTATCGCTGAGGCAGTATGCTGGTACACGTAGGGTATCATAAATTTCAACAGCTCCAAATCTTCGGCAGTTGCACCAGTTTTCAGAGCAATACTCGGATTCACATAAATGGGAATACAATAGATACCATGTGTTACTACCCGAAAGGCCAACGGTGCCATACCACGATCTTTACCAGCTTCCACCCCCGACTTGTTTGTAGTAGTCATGCGCACAACATCAATAGGTGCAATGGAAAGGCCAACTCCTATCTGCACCGCACCGGTATTTATCAGATGGGCATACCCTCCTTCTGTCTTTTTCTTTTTCTGATCCTTGTTCAGATCGGCTTCTTTTAATGATTCCAAAAAAGTATTGCCGAACAAGCGTGCGTCCCAATAGGTTTGTTTAAAAGTCGTTTTATCCATCTCTTTGATATCCCCACGATGCCGACCTCGTTCTTCCAGAATATTAAATTGATTCCCAGTATCAGCACCGAGATTAAACTGTTCCTGAGCCGTTGTGAATACCTCCGACTTTCCACTGACCAAATCCCGAAACTTCCGCTTTAAAGAAACAGGAGAAATCATTCCCAGCCCATCCAATTCCCGAGTTCGTGGTTCAGACTCCATATCCGGATCACCATTGGGATTAGACATGGTTACATCTAACACAAGTAGACCTATATGACGATTGAATGGTGCTTTCATTTTTTCTCTCCTTTATCATTATTTGATTTACCAGCATCTTTTTTCTGCTCAAATGGACGGCCAGATAAATAACCAAGCATAAGTTCAGCTTTATAACTATCGGAAGTGGCTATCCCTGACTTTTGCAATGATTTTTTGAATTCAGAAGCCTGTTTCCCCATCCATTTTTGTGCATATACGGCATTTTTTATGACTTTATCAGCCATTTTATCATCCTTGAACCTTATTCTCCTTACCCAAGATTCGTACGGTTTTACACGTGTTGCCATGAATGCCATAGCCTTTGCATGATCTAACAAAGCCATACCATAGACCTGATTCCCCAAGAGGGTATTGGGTATACTTCCACTTCGTTCACTTACACAATAACCAATATGTATTTCATCCATGGCAGAGCATAATTGACCCAATTGAAAAGCAAAATCATTCATATAAATCTCCTTTGTTCGTCCAGATTTGTATAAAAGCACAGATATTAAGGTAACCACACTTAATGCCTCAGCATTATTTTTAGGGTTTGTTTTTCCGGTAATTGTTTTTTTGGGCAGAGCCTGTTGCACCCTGCTTAAGGCGCAATTTCTCAACAATGGTTGGTATTGATCTGCAATATGACGCAAAATCTCCGTTACTAATACTTGTTTGTTTGAGGTGGACCCCATTGTCAAGACAATTTTCTGCTTAAGTTAAGCGCAAGTTGCCTGTTGCGTTTTTCTACACCGTGAAACTTTCAGTTTGTAA
>JAJRQL010000098.1 GCA_024280265.1 Deltaproteobacteria bacterium | reverse complement strand
TTTTGTGTGTTACCATCTGGATTCTCCTCGGTTGTAGTTGTGATGGAACCCATCATGACACAATGCTATCGGAGAAAAAAGATGGGGTTGTTGTGGCGCTTACTTTGAGAACGAAGGCACACTTCGATATCTCGAAGACTTTCCCGGTAGGTGAGTTGAAACAGCCATGCATAGAAATTGATCGAGACAGGAGAATTTTTTTATATTGAAGTCGCCATGATATTTGGCTACACAACGGCGGAAAATTGGCAACGGCATAAAGTCCATAATCTGCGAGAAAATCAGTCGTCCGGTATACATGTGTGCCCCCCTCCAGGGTTTTACCGGGGAGTTGACACAGAAAGGGATAGAATTTCAAGTTGATTACGATCATTTGTGCTGTTTATTTTTAATAAAACAATATGTTATGCAATGTTACTGTTTGTTGAATCGGACGCTAGTGTTTCCAGGCATTGTTTTGAGCTATACCTTCGCCAGTATCCTGCGTTATACTGGCCCCAAAATAGAATGTAAGGGGCTAGATAATCGGGTATGCATATCCTTGATGATAACCGTCTTTTCTGGGTTACACAGCAAAATAGTGGGCATGAGGATGATGCACGACCATGGCGGAGACGCTCAGTTCAGGCACCATTTCCATTGAAGAACTAAGGGAAACCCCAATCTCCTCAGCTTTAAGTAAATCAAAAAGTGGTCTTTGAAGATCAAGGTCAGGACAGGCTGAATACCCGAAACTGTAGCGTTGTCCCTGTGCTCCAATTCCAAGTTCAGTGCGCATCATTTCATGGGTGTACTGTGCCAGTGCTTCTGCAGCTTCCACACCAAAACCGTGCAGCAGCAGATAATCATGATATTTGTCATCATTGTAGAGATCCTGGCAGGTTTCGGCCAGTTTTTCACCAAGGCTAACAACAAAAAAACCTATTAAATCGCTTCCTTGACCATCTGTCCGAAAAAAATCAACCAGACTCTGATGGGGTTCTCGCCGTTGTCGTGGTAATGCAAAGGGTATGCTCTTAGAGGAATCACTCACAACTAATGTTTCATTATCTTTGTGACAGTGAAACCAGCCATATCGTATTTTGGGTACAATAAGCCTGTCGGAAAGGATCCTTTCGCGGAGTTCTTTGAATTTTGGAAAAACCGTACTGTCGAGGAGATCCTGGTATTCAGATTCGTTGAGTTTGCCACGTTTATAGCCCCATCGGCCGCGAAAAAGAATCTGCTGATTCATGAGCGGGAGAAAGTCAGCAGGGTCGGCTTCGAGCGTCCTGTGTCCAGTAAATGGTGGACTTGGGATGGTTTCAAGGAGAGGAACTGAAGATTGCTGTTTAGGCCCTGGTGAGGTATTTCCCGCTTTGTTTGCAGCCCATTTTGTTGACTCTAAAATTCCTTTTTCATAATCTTGTATTGCTTTGAGACCAGAGAATGCATCGCGGCAGTACACAACAGGAGCATCATAGAGTGGGGCACAGTCGGAGGCCACAAATTTCCGGGTAAGAGCAGCACCACCAAGCAGAATAGGTTGAACAAGACCAGCCGCTTTGTATTTTTCCATGCTTTCCTGCATGATCATAGCCGATTTAACAAGCAGGCCACTAAGACAGATGATATCAATTTCAGGTGTGGTTTTAACCGTATCTATAATGGTTTCTGCGCTGACCTTAATACCAATGTCTATAACGCGATACCCATTGTTGCTGAGAATAATATTAACAAGGTTTTTTCCAATGTCGTGAACATCACCCTGTACAGTGGCCAGGAGAATACACGGTGCATCTGAGCGGTCATTTTTGTCCATGAAAGGCTCGAGAATATCAACAGATTTTCTCATCACCTCAGCGGATTGTAATACAAAAGGCAAGAGCATTTCACCGGAACCAAAGAGGACACCGACTTCACGCATGACGCTCACAAGGTGCTGGTTAACGATTTCCAGGGCAGAGTATCGATCAAGGAGCATCCGAAGGATATCGGGCAGATCCTGTTGATTGCCGAGCATGATCCGTTCTCTTATCATCTCTTCCGGCGTAATATCTTCACTTTCTTCAGCAGTTTCGCTGATCTCATTTTCCTCAAAATATCGGATATATGTCATTAGGGGCTGATCACTGTTGTCACAGTTATCATAGAGAAGATCAAGCGCCAGAGCGACAGCATCTTTGTCAATGGACTCAAGACTGATACAGTTTGTGGGGTCTATGATCACTGCGTCGAGACCGGCTTCAACTGCCTTGTGAAGAAAGACAGCATTGAGTACTTTTCTGGCAGGAACCGGAAGACCAAAAGAGATATTTGAAAGGCCGAGTATGGTGTGACAGCCGGGTAGTTCAGTTTTTATCCTTCTTATGGCGTCCAGTGTCTGAATTGCAGCATCCCTGAGCTTTTCATCTCCGGAACCCACGGTGAAGGTGAGAGGGTCAAAGAACAGTGAATCTGCGCCGATACCATGTTTTTCGGTCACCAACTCATAAATGCGTCTGGCAATGTTGAATTTCGCGTCACAGTCCATGGCCATGCCCTCTTCATCAATGGTGAGTGCTGTGACACAGGCGCCATATTTCCTGACTGCAGAACATATTCGGTCCAGACTCGCGCCACCATCTTCAAGGTTGATTGAGTTTACAATCGGTCGTCCCGGGTAGACGGAAAGCGCTTTTTCGATTACCTCCGGTGAAGTTGAGTCAATCATAAGTGGGGCTTTTAATGTCTTTCCGTACATCTGGACAAGGGTGATCAGATCTTTCTCTTCATCACGCCCAGCCCAGGCAGCACTGAGATCGACCACATGGGCTCCCAGCCGTTCCTGATCAAGACCCACTTGGAGACATCCCTCATAGTCATCGGCAATGAGAAGTTCGCGGAACTTTTTTGATCCTGTAGGATTGGAGCGTTCGCCAATGATAAGAGGGGCTGGTTGTTGTTGTATGTCAATTGCCTGGTAAAGACTTGATATCTGGTTCAGGATAGTGTTGTTAATGATTTTTTTCATTTTACCACCTCACTTCTGGGGGCGGGAGTACACCCCTGCAAAGCTTCAACAAGTTCTCTGGTATGCTCAGGTGAGGTGCCACAACAGCCGCCTACTATGGATACACCTTTTTTGGTGATGAAATCATGCATATGCTGGCCGTACTCTGTGGGAGTCAGGGGGTAGTGGGTCTTGCCATTAACAACCTCAGGCATTCCCTGGTTGGGAATACAGGAAATACGTTTTTTCCAGTTTTTACACAGATAATCAATGTGGGGTTCCATGTCGGTTGGCCCTGTTGCGCAATTCAGCCCAAGTGAAAAAACAGGGAAGGGGGCAATGGTGGCACATACAGAACCAATATCAGTGCCTACAAGCATGGTGCCCTGTTGTTCAAAGGGGACAGAGGCCAGTACCGGAATATCTACTCCTGTTGCTTCTAAAAGATCAAAACAGGCAATCAGGACCGTTTTAATTTGTAATAAATCCTGACAGGTTTCTACGATTAAGGCATCCACACCACTTTCTAAAAGGGTGTCCATCTGCTCGGTGACTGTCTTTGCAAGCTCCTGGGGTGATATGTGGCCAAGGATGGGTAATTTGGTGGTGGGCCCAATAGAACCGGCAATGTATCGAGGAGCCGTATCCGTTGTGAATTTAGAGACTGCTTTCCTGGCATTTGCCACTGCAGCACGATTAATTTCTTTAACTTTACTTTCAAGTCCGTATTCAGAAAGGACTACAGAAGAGGCACCAAAGGTATTGGTTTCAACAACCATTGCCCCGGCGGCAAGAAATTTACGATGCAGTTCAGTGATAGTGTCAGGTGTGGAAATGTTCAGGTATTCATTGCAGCCATCAAGACCATCCCAGGCGGAAGGATCTATATTCATAGTCTGCAGAGTCGTGCCGCAGGCTCCATCAAAGATTAACAGAGGTTGTTCAGCGAATTTCATGGTAGAATAATATTGTGGAATGTTATTGATCGGTTACGGGACAGCTTGTCGGATTAATTACGAATAATTTCTTTTGTGTGAAATGTAGATTAAGGAAGTTTTTTTTGTAGAGTGATAATTGTTTTCCTGACAAATGAAAGTTCTTGAGAAAAGTTAATAATTTTAACCATGGTATCATTATTTTGTCTGCGGGGAAATATCTTTTTCATCATACCTCAGCTTCTTCTTAAGGGAACCTTGAATAATTGATTTTCCAGAAATTGCCCAAAATAAATGATAAAAATTATCAACTCGTGCGATTATATCTGACCCTGCACTGATTCAATTCCTGCTCAATTCGGGAATATTTCCCGAATTGAGCAGGAATTTGTGATATTGGACGCACTTCACCTATGAACTGTACAA
>JAJRQL010000097.1 GCA_024280265.1 Deltaproteobacteria bacterium | reverse complement strand
GCTCCTACCACTTCAAGGTGAACTTTTCCGACTCCTGAAATAAGAACCTCACCCGTTTGTGGTTCTCGGGACAACCGCAAGGTGAGATCTTCATCAAGCATTCTGGTAATTGAAGAAAACAGTTTTTCTTCATCGCCCTTACTGGCCTTGATGGCATAAGAAATAACCGGTTCAAGCACATCAAGATCGTCAAAAACAACAGGCGCTGAAGCGTCGCAAAGCGTGTCACCTGTTGTGGTTTCTTTGAGCTTTGCCACGGCAATTATCATACCGGGGCCTGCACTGTCTACAGCTCGCTGTTCCTTACCCTCCGGCAGAAACAGTTGTCCAAAACGCTCCTCAACTCCCTTACTTGAATTGTAAAAGGAATCACCTGAAAGGGTTCCTGAGTAAATTTTAAAGATGGTGAGTCTACCGGCATAAGGATCGGCCATTGTCTTAAACACCTGAGCCGAAAATTTTTCATCGAGAGCAGGTCTTCTTTCAACAGGTTCACCAGAGGCATCAACACCCATCATTGCAGGACGATCAGCAGGAGATGGCATAAACTCATTTATAACATCGAGCAATGGGGAAGTTCCAAAATTACTTGTGGCTGCACCGACGCATACCGGCACAATAGCACCATTTATAACACCATTTTTAAGGCCACTCTTGAGATCTTCCAGGGAGAGTTCGCCATCTTCAAGAAACTTTTCAATGAGGTCATCATCTGTTTCTGCAACATTCTCCATCAGAGTCTCGCGATATTCATTAACGCTGTCAATCATATCTTCAGGAATATCTGTTTCTGTTACAGCACCCGAGTCTCCGTCAAAAAGATATGCCTTCTCAGCTACTAAATCTACCAGACCCCGGAAAGACTCTTCCTCACCAATAGGAAGATGGATAATCACAGGAGTTACCGGCAGAGACTCTTTAATCTGCTCAATGGTCCGGTTGAAATCAGCACGTTCCCGATCTAGTTTATTTATCATGATCACAGCAGGTAACGATCTGTCTGCTATAAACCTGGCGAATTTGATAGTCTGGCCCTTCACCCCGAGGACAGTACCAACTATAAATACAGCACTGTCAACTACCTGGGTCGCCATATACGTTTCATTGAGAAAGTTGTCATCACCAGGGGTATCCATCAAAAAGACATCATGCTTTTTCCATGAATAATTATGGAACGATGTGTTTATTGAGATCTTTCGCTGTAACTCTTCATCGTCAAAATCCAACGCCGAACTTCCATCATCAACTTTCCCAAGCCGCTTAATCTTACCAGCGGTAAATAACATCGCCTCAGCTAAAGAGGTCTTCCCACAATTTCCATGTCCAATGATCGCGATGTTTCTTATCTTGTTGATATCCTGCATGCAAACCTCCTTGAAAATAACGGTGATGCCTTAGTCTCGTTGATGAAAAACAAGAACTCTTTCTCAACAGGGTTGCTTCCCTGTTCCGGCCTGATAATTCACAATAAACTATTATCCATATATTCAACATTTCTAATGAAAGTCAAGGATGTTCGCTAATTCAGTGGTACATTGGCTGGAATAAATAAAAAGGATATTATGGGGATGAGTTTCTCTGGTAAAGGTGGTAAATAAACTGTACAATCACAAAATTTTTATTGTCTTTTCCACTTACATTTTATCTCCCAGTCATCACGTGAAAAAAGAAGCAGAACAGAGCGATAGAATAGCGAAATCAGCTGGCACTGTTTCAATAGCAGTCATGTGCAGCCGGGTTCTCGGACTTGTAAGGGAACAGATTTTCGCAGGAATGTTTGGTGCAGGAATGGCTTATGACGCCTTTGTTGTTGCCTTTCGGATTCCAAATCTGTTACGCGATCTTTTTGCTGAAGGTGCCCTTTCCGCTGCTTTTATCACCGTGTTCACTGATTACGATACCAACCGAACCAAAGAAGAAGCCTGGCAACTCGCCTCCAACGTCATCGTATTTTTCGGAATACTGCTTTCCCTTCTCACCCTGCTTGGGAGCTACTATGCAGAACCTCTGGTAAACCTCCTTGCCTCAGACTTTTCACAGGTGGATGGAAAAATCGAACTCACCATCTGGCTTACCAGGATAATGCTGCCATTTCTAGTCTTCATATCCCTCTCTGCTGTGGTCATGGGAATTCTGAACGCTAAGGGGAAGTTCTTTGTCCCGGCCATGGCCTCAGCCTTCTTCAATCTTGGTTCCATCATCGGAGGTGTCAGCCTGGCCTTGATTCTACCGGGCTTTGGCTACCCAGCAATTGTGGGTATGGCCTGTGGAACACTGCTTGGTGGCATCCTACAGCTTTCCATGCAGTTTCCGACACTTGCAAAGTGCGGCTTCAGGTTTTATCCAAGACTTCGCGTGCAAGATCCTGGTCTGAAAAAAATTATCTTTTTAATGATCCCTGCTGTAATTGGTCTCTCCCCTACCCAGATAAATATTTTTATTAATACCAACTTTGCTTCTTCATGTATGGAAGGTTCCGTTTCCTGGCTCAACTATGCATTCAGACTCGTTCAACTTCCCATAGGAGTCTTCGGCGTAGCACTTTCCATTGCTGCCATGCCGGTACTTGCCAGACATGCCGCAAAAAAAGATATAAATGGTATGAAAGAAACCATGACTTCTTCGCTCACCATGGTTTTCAGTCTTACGATTCCAGCAACCATTGGGCTAATCCTCCTTTCTCAGCCAATCATTCACGTCATCTTTGAAAGGGGTGCCTTCACCTCCCTTGATACCATTGCCACCGCCAACACCCTGACCCTTTACGCCATTGGTCTATTCGCCTATTCTTCTAATAAGATTTTAGTCCCCGTATTTTATGCCCTTGAGAACACAAAATACCCTCTCATCGCCTCTTTCATTGCAGTTGCAAGTAATTATTTCATCATCACCCAGACCATTGACAACTATCAACACCTGGCCATCGCTTTTGCCACATCCTGTTCCATGATAATTAATTTTCTTTTTCTAAGCGTTGTTCTCTATTTGAAGATGGGCGGCTATCCCCTTGCGTATCTTATTCGAGCCCTTGGGAAAATAACAATTGCCAGTATTGTTATGGCAGGATTCATCATGTTCTGCAAACAGTATCTAATGGTACAATTTAATTATAATCTTTTGCTTTCAACCATGGTTCTTTTCGTTATCATCACAGCAGCTGCAATCATTTATGGCTCTGTTCTCCACCTCCTGAAACTTAAGGAGCTCACCTCTGTGACCATCAAAATCCGCGAGAAATTCGCACGATAAACAGCTCTGCTATTCATGTTTTCATCAAAAAAGCACTTGCTTTATTCGTTATACCACATAGAATATCCTGAGAATTGAAATTTCAAGGAATTACCACTTTCCAGTAATCGTAAAAACTGTGCAGCTTTCCTGATTGGATTGCACAGTTTTTTTAATTTATGAGTTTAACCAATCAGGTTGGTATATATATGAAAAATTTTAATGAACTTGGCATTAACAGCGATATCCTCAAGGGTCTTGCTTCACTTAACTTTGAAACCCCCACCCCGGTGCAGGAAAAGGTTATCCCTCTTATGCTTGAAAAGCCTGTGGACCTGGTCAGTCTTGCACAGACCGGAACCGGCAAAACTGCAGCCTTTGGAATTCCCCTTATCCAACAGTCCAATCCAGATAAAAAACATACTCAATGCCTGGTACTCTGTCCAACCAGAGAACTTTGTGTCCAAGTGGCAAGGGATCTGGAATCTTTTGCCAGATTTATCTCTAAACTGAAAATACTCGCCGTGTATGGTGGTGCACGAATTGATCAACAGGTGAACAGTCTCCGCAAAGGCGCACAGATTATCGTTGCGACCCCCGGACGCCTGAAAGACCTTATCAGCAGAAAGGCTGTGGACCAGTCCAAAGTGAACTATGTGGTCTTTGATGAAGCAGACGAGATGCTGCAAATGGGTTTTCAGGATGAACTGACAGCAATTCTTGCTAACACCCCGAAAAAGAAAAACACCCTGCTTTTTTCAGCCACCATGCCAAAAGAAGTAGCATTAATATCCAGAAAATACATGAGCAATCCCGTTGAGCTCACCATTGGAACAAAGAATGCGGGAGCAGAAAATGTACGACACGAATTTTACCTGGTCCACCAGAGGAATCGTTATGCTGCCCTTAAAAGAATAGTTGACAACAGTCCTGACAACTACTCTATCATTTTCTGTAGAACACGCAGGGAAACCAATGACGTTGCCCATAAACTCATCCAGGACGGTTATAACGCGGATGCCCTCCATGGTGACCTGTCCCAGGCTCAGCGTGACCAGGTTATGGGTAAATTCAGATGCAAAAATATCCAGATTCTTGTAGCAACAGATGTGGCCGCCCGGGGACTTGATGTGAATGATTTAAGTCACGTAATAAACTACAATCTCCCGGATGAACCCGCTGCCTATACCCATCGCAGTGGTCGAACAGGAAGGGCCGGACGTAAGGGAACATCAATCGTCATTGTTACCTCAAAAGAACAGTATAAACTGCGTCTTATTGAAAAAAAGATACAAAAACAGTTTATTCAATGCAAAGTTCCCACCGGTATGGAAATCTGCAGAAAACAGCTTGTCAGCCAGATCGACAGAGTTAATAATGTTACCGTAAACAATGAACAGATTGCACCGCTATTTGAAGAAATTGAAGATAAACTCGGGCACCTTAATCGTGAAGAACTTATTAAACAGTTCATCTCCCTTGAATTCAACAGGTTTCTCGAATACTACAAGAACGCTCCTGATCTTAATGCCACCTCACAACCACAATCCACAGGTCGCCGCAATGATCAACCTCGGAGGGACTCCAGGCCTGAGCTGCACCCCAAAAATACGTTCACGACATTTAGTATCAATGTGGGCAGGAGACAGGGGATCATGCCGCAGGGGTTAATAGGAAAAATCAACGAAATCCAGGATATGGGACGAATTAAAATCGGTCGAATTGAGATTCTAAGGAACTCAGCAACCCTTGAGGTAGACAGCAGATACACAGCTCAGATCCTTGGAGTATTCCAGCGATCTGAGATAAACGGCAAGACGGTTAATATTGAAGTTGCAAAATCAAAAGGCGCCAAGAAAACATATAAAGGAAAACGCAAAGGGAATTTCCATCACAAGGGGCGCAAACCCCAGGTTGCATAAAAAAATTAACATTACAGGAGAGTTATCATCAATAACTCCCCTGTAAATCCATACCTCTTCACTTATCCTTGACAGCTTGACTCACGATATGCAATTGAACACAGCAATTTTCCCACCGATGCTGTCATGCCCATAGGGAAACAAACCAAAGCAGAACAAAACCGAAGGTAACTGGCAGCAAAGCCAGTTGCTACTGCTCTTTATCCAACTTTTCTCTCAGCTCCTCAATCTCACTCTTCAGAGCAGCCACATCACTTTTCCTGGCAAGATCCATCTTGTCCAGAACAGTTATCACCATATCTTCGACCTGCTTCTGCAACTCCTTACGGGACTCGTCAGAACGAGCCAGGAGATCATCAACCAGAACTTTCCCCTCTTCTTCACTCATTTTCCCTTTTTCAACAAAATCTTTAGCTAATTCTTCAATCTTTTCCTTTGTTAAGGCTACCACCCCAACTCCAGTCAATAGTGTTTTTTTTACTAAATCAATCATCACTTCCTCCTTTGATTTTATCAAAAAACTCTTCGGCGACTACCTTTGCCTCTTTGATACTTTTACTGTTCTGCACCCCGGTCGCAAAATGGTGACCAAAGGTAAAATTTGAACTATAATAGTGAGTAAATTGTTTCAAACGGCCTAAGCGCCGTTCGGGTAAAAACCGTGCATCTAACAATTCTATAAAACGAAAGTAAACATCTTTGATATTTATTCCAGTATCTATATCGAAATTATAAATATTTTTTGCAATATCAGCAAACAACCACGGTCTACAGACAGCCCCCCTGCCTACCATCAAGCCGTCAGCACCGGATCGTTCGAGACATTTAGCAGCATCCTCCACGCAGAAAATCCCACCGTTGGCAATTACAGGTACCTTCACAGCATTTTTCACTTTACCTATCCACTCCCAGCGAGGTTTCCTGCAAAATTTTTCGCCCTGCAGCCTGGCATGTACAGTCAGCAGATCGACCCCTTCATCTTCAAGCATTCTGCAGAAGGTGAGCAGAACGTCCTTATCAAGGGTTTTCCCAAGCCGAATTTTTGCACTTATCGGCAATGATGTGGCTGCACGTAAACAACGTACCATGGATCGTACCTCAGTCAATCCCATGAATGACCCTGCTCCTAGTTTTCGAACAGCAGGAGCAGGACAACCAAGATTTAAATCTATCCCCTGCGCATCAAGCTGGTGCAGTCGTTCAACTGCAGGGACAATATCCTGATCTGGACCGGCAAAAATCTGGTAGATAAAAGGTGATTCAACAGGAGTGCGGCAAAGAAATGGAGAAACAGTTTCATTCTCTATTGGAAGGCGGGTTACCGAAAGCATCTCACTGAAAAACAGACCTATCCCACCAATTTCCAGAATGAGGATACGTAACGCCGAGTGGGAAAGACCAACCATGGGAGCCAGAGCCAGAGGAGGACTGCAAGAAGTAGAAGTTCCCAACATCAAAGTATCAACCATCCTGCACCTCCAGAATCAGCAAATCAGTACTGCAATCATATTGCGTGGAACTTCTTTTATTGATCGCTGACAATGTTTTTTACGGTCTTGTAAGGAATGGTTTCGTTGAATAACACATGAACCGAATAATCACTCTCCACGTAGCGCTGCAGTCGAACCGCAACTATCACCCCCTGACACTCCAGGGAGCCACCGGTTCCATCTTCCAGGATGGTTTTTATACCACGCCCCAGTAGCAGTCTGGCATTCTCTTTCCGGGAAATTTTGATATAAAAGGAGAATCCACCTTCAGACAGATCAACTATCTCTCCGTTAAAACTCCTCATGCTCGGGTTTCCATATTCATCAAGCAAAGTATGCTTAACAAGAATGGTTACAAAAAACCGTGGGTATTGGCGTCGATCCTCTCCAGACATATCCAGAAGTTCAGGGACTTTTTCACTTTTCTCACAATACGTTAACAGGCACGGCTCAAGGCCCGGATACTGTTCCAGTAATTCAAGAAATTTCTTTCTTTCAAGCACATGGATATTTGTTTTTCCTATGGCAGTGAGAGTCACCGTCCATACGGAGACATCAAAAAATGGTACAGTACCGACTATTTCTCCAGGACCAATTTTTTTTAAGAATATCTCAGTCTGACCTCTCCAGCAGGTCAATCTTGCCTGACCTGAATTGATAAAATAGAGAAACGGATTGGTCATTCCCTGTTCGACTATAACGGACCCGGAGGTGTAATTTTTGGACTTTAAAATGTAGTAGAGTGCATTAAATTCATCAGTGGTCAAAGTACCATAAAGATCTTGCCAAATCGTCAGGTGATTGGAAGTAATAGAAGATTTCCGCTCATCCTCTATACACTCACCCGCTTTAATCACCTCTGCCAGTGCATTGGGATCAACCTCAAGTATTCTGTCCCTCAACATTTCAGCGACATCAAAATTTTTTTCTTTTGCAGCCTCCACACATTCCTCATACAGAAATTGGCCGGCTTCTGTAATCTTGCCCTGCCCAAGAAGAGCTGTTACTTCATCGTTGACTTTCTGAACAACTCTCTTTGCAGGATCGCGGGTAGCAGGATCTCCATCAAAGGAGACATCTTCTTCAATGGGTGCTGCAATTTTCACCTTTGGTTCTTCCGGAAGCTCATCTCTTGTGAACCTGGGTTTTAGAATATGGAGACTCTGCACAACTGCCTGTGAGACAGGATCGTTCTCACGGTCAGGGTGGGAACTCCGTTCTTCCAGAATCATGGTAAGCAGATTGACTGCACGAATGGAGTCGCTCAGACGCACCTGAACAGCAAGTACCCGCAGCAGGTCATCACGAACTTTGGGGGAGTAATTGTCACGCAGTGCAAGGAGATCAAGGAAGGCCTCTGTGGCTTCCATTCCTCCTAACTGTCCCAGGTACCTGACAAGACCAACCTTCAGTTCATCATTCACCAGTGGTAAGGCTGCCAGAAGATATCGCCCGGGGTTATCAGGTACGACTTCAGTAACGCAATCAATTACCTGCTGTTGAATACGGATATCTTCATGCTCAAGGCATGGCATGATGAGGGGAATAAGCTCAGGGTCATCCATAGCTGTTATCATCAGGATGATATTACGAATTCCATACCAGGGAAGGTTTCTCTGAAGATATTCTTTCAGTACAGAAACTGCGGCGTAGCCAGTCGCGGGAATAAGCCCTACGAGACGAAGTCTGTCCTCTTTTTCTTGACAGGACAGGAGTGTATCAAGAAGATGAATTGCTGCCTTTCTTCCAAGATGGATCAGGATTCGTTCGGCATTTTGTCTTCTTTCCCCACGCCCACGGAGGCAGACAATAGTTAATTCTTCAAGGATGTAATCAGTGGCTATTTCTTCCTGAGCTCTGCTCACCACACTGCGAATTGCATTGCTCTTCTCAATAATGCCGGATTGTATCTGGTAAAACACTTCCAGGAGATAATCACATTCCTGCCAGAGCCCCTCCTCCAACATACGAATGCCGTGCTTTTGCAGCTGTTTACAGACAATACCGCAAACTGACAGGAAAATGGTTTCAGCACGGAGCCATCGAAGAAGTATCCCGATAATAAGTTCAATAAGATCCGGATGCTCTTTCCTGTTAAGACCGCTCACACAGAGACTTAATGCCATCACCGCACGTTCTCTGAGTCTTGAATCCTCACTGCATGCACATTCTCCAAGCTTTTCAAACAGTATCTTTACTCTGTCTCTATTGCCTGATTCACAATAGGTGGAAATAATCCCTGGAAGATTCTCCATGAGTTCGTCATTCAACAAAACCTCACTTCGCCCAATCTCAAGGTCATTGACAAGTTTAAACAATCGACGCTCAGCACGCTGCTGCTCTTCATGCAGCAGGAGTTTCTTAGCTTTCTCCTGAGCCTCTTTTTGTTTATCTATATTAATTTTCATGGATCAGCGAATCACCTAATTAATATTCCTTCTCTCCAAAACATCTATTTCAAAAGAGTTCGGAGCGTGGAGGTAACATGAGCTCAATGCAGTTCTCATTGCAAAACCCTACAAAAAAGCATCCAGGGTGGTACAACAAGTAGTTCATATACAATATACTGTTCATCACTCTGTCTGGAGTCTTCCCATCTCTTTTCTAACCCGACAAATCGGAAAACGTTTTAGAGTCGTTGGACTCTTTTCTGTACCCCCTTTGAGGGGGTTATAAGCGCCTTGGTGGTAACACTAAACTTCTGATCTCAAAAAACTCTCATGGTTTCGTGTTTTTTTATTACAGTTTTTATGGGGTAAGGCACTAAAAAGCAAATGAGAGATAAAATCAAAATACACAATACACTACCACAATCATGAAAAATCTTACCACAGTAGTCAACTATTGAAAACAACTTTCAATTACAGGAAATATCTTCCTCTTTGAGCAGGCTCTGCTGAACATTCTTCAAATCAGTCATATCTTTAACCCCTGAGTGCGGCAGAAGTCTTTTTAAACTATTTTCCGCACCTGGATAACCATACTCAGCGGCAAGCCCGACTAATGCTGCGGCCATATCTATGGACATTGGCACACCACGTCCTTTTTCATACATATCAGCAAGAAAAACCTGTGCGGCCGGCCAGTCTTTCCTGGCTGCGCAACGATACCAGCACGCTGCCTTAGACAGGTCCCTTTCCACTCCATTCCCATACTCATACTTCAGGCCTAAATAAAAACATGCCCCACCCACATGACCGATCGCCGCTTTTGTCAGCCACTCCAGAGCCTGGACCTGATCTTTAGCTATTGTTTCTGTCCCATACTCAAACAGCAGTGCAGCAGCATATTGAGAATCAGGGTCTCCTGTCGCAGCGGCGTTCAGGATATCAGCCTCATAGCTCCCCGCAAACACAACAGCAGGAAATAAAAAGGTAGCAAGCAATAACAATCTCACGTTATGGAAAATATGTTTTTGGTGATAGTGTATCAAACAACACCAAAGATCAGGTATCATAGTTCTATTATACACCACAGGCCGTCTGGAAAGCAAAACAGCCGCAGCTTCTCTGTAAGGGAAGCACGCGGCTGTTTCAAGAAAAGCTGGTTACGACGACGGACTATTCTATGGGCTCTCCAAAAGCGTTCAGAGCTCTCCCGGCAGTCGCATCTACGGTGACATACATGGTAAGGGTTGTATCGGACATTTTACCGTTGGGCTTAATGTGCATCATACAGGTTTTACCCGGCTTGGTAAAAGCGAGGATGGCATACTGGGTGGAAACTTCACCTGCGAGCTTCCATTTATTTTTCTTCATGGAGGCAATAATGAACTCCTTCAGGGAATACATTTCAACCCTGCCGGAATAGTGAATTATACCACCCCGGAAAGATTCGGTCCTGATGGACATACTCTCTTTGGATGAGTAAGTCATTTCTGCTGGTATTTCAATATCATCAAAATTTCCGACAGTACTAGCCATACTTGGAAGGTCTCCAATTCCTTCTGCCGAAATACTTCCGGTCTGGCTACTTCCCGGTATACATCCACCTAGTGCAAAGAGAAAAACTGCAATTACACCAAAAATCATTCCACGATACCGATTCTTCCCATACTCCATAGTTATTTCTCCATTTTTTTCTTGTTAACAGCACTGCGCCTGATTTAAAAAATAATACCCGTTCCGGTTATTAACAATTTTACAAGGAATTCTTACCAAAGAAATAGTTCAGCAAACGTCTTTTGTCGAGTATTTTCATTGCTACAACAGATCCCTTACCTGTTATCACCCCAGCCCACCCAGACACATATATTTAATGTCAAGATACTCTTCTATACCATATTTAGAACCCTCTCGACCAATACCCGACTCCTTCATTCCTCCAAACGGTGCAGCCTCTGATGAAAGAATTCCAGTGTTTACGCCAACCATGCCATACTCAAGCGCCTCTGCAACCCGCCAACACCTGGCCATATCACGACTGAAAAAATAGGATGCAAGACCATACTCAGAATCATTGGCCATAGAAACCCCTTCATCCTCTTCCTTAAAAATGAAGAGGGGGGCAACGGGGCCAAAGGTCTCTTCTGTTGCTATTTTCATATCTTTCGTAACATCAATCAGTATCGTCGGCTCAAAGAAATATCCCCCAGCTTCAGAACGCCTACCACCAGCTAGAATAGTTGCCCCCTTGTCGCAGGCATCCTTAATCTGATCCTCCACTTTTATAACAGCATTGAGGTCGATGAGTGGGCCTTGATTCACATCTGCATCAAAACCGGACCCAACCCGAAGCTGTTCCTTCACAGCAATGGTCAGTTTTTCAGCAAACTCCTGATACACAGCTTCCTGAACAATAAATCTATTGGCACAAACACAGGTCTGGCCAGCATTTCTATATTTTGAAGAAACAGCATCCACCACAGCTGCATCGATATCTGCATCTTCAAAGATGATAAAAGGTGCGTGGCCACCGAGTTCAAGGGAAACTTTCTTTACGTTTTCACTGCAGGCAGCCATGAGCTGCTTACCAACTGGTGTAGAACCGGTGAAACTGAGTTTGCGAACAATGGTACTTCCGGTGAATTCGGTACCAATTTCACGAGCAGCACCTGTAATTATATTGAGGACCCCTTTGGGAATCCCGGCACGATGGGCAAGTTCTGCCAGGGCAAATGCAGAATAAGGTGTCTGTGCTGCAGGTTTTACAATGATTGTACATCCGGCAGCCAGCGCGGGAGCAACCTTTCTGGTTATCATGGCCGAAGGAAAATTCCAGGGGGTAATAGCAGCACAAACTCCAACCGGTTCCTTTAAAACAATAATTCTCTTCCCTTTCTGGGCCATGGGAATAGTGTCACCATAAACCCGTTTTGCCTCTTCTGCCAACCACTCAACATAAGATGCGCCGTAAAGAATCTCGCCTTCTGCTTCTGCCAGCGGCTTTCCCTGTTCACTGGTCATGATCCGGGCAAGATCCTCTTTATGGGCTATGATAAGGTCAAACCAGTTCCTCAGATACACGGAACGTTCTTTTGCGGTACGTTTTTTCCAGAGGACAAATGCTTCCTGAGCAGCATCAATGGCAGCACAGGCCTCCACCCCTCCCAGAGACGGCACTGTCCCCAAAAGACTATTATCCGCAGGGTTATAAACATCGATGGTCTTGTCTGAACTGACCCATCGGCCATTGATGTAACATTTTTGTTTAAATAAAGCAGAATCCCGTAACTCCATTTCACACCTCAATGCAGACAGTTTGAGTATATTCAAATATTGAATCTATAATCTACCATAGGATTTTCAAGAAATCATCAGCAGAGTACCCGGATTCCTGAACAGCAGTGCTTAATCCACAAAACCTGTAATGCAAACACAGGTATGCAAGCAAGCTATGAGACTCCGAGAAACCATGAGAGCTTTTTGAGATCAGAAGTTTAGAGTTTCCACCAAAGCACTTACATCCAAGAGAGTACAGAAAAGTGTCCAGCAGCGACTCTAAAACGTTTTCCGACTTGTCGGATTAGAAGATCTTCTCTCGACAAGAACGTATCTGTGGGATAAAGTGCGGCAAATCTGCTCAACAACCAACCATCACAATGAATCCGCCACCGACAAAATGAGTACAGTAACAACCATAGAAATCAGAAAAGAGCCAATACGCCTGAGCCAGTTCCTGAAACTTGCCAATGTCGTCCAAGATGGCGTTGAGGCCAAAATCAGAATCACAGAGGGAGATGTCCATGTGAACGGAGCACTTGAACTGCGCAAAGGAAGAAAACTGGTCCCAAACGACAAGGTTCTCATTGGTGACATGCTCTTTCAAGTCACCAAGAAAAGTGCGTAGGCCCTATCGTCAGGGAAGGGACGCCTGATTCGCCTGAATGGAATAAAATTTCACAGCATGCTCCACTCCGCGTAGTTCCCTGGTATCTCCCTCTTTCACCGGAAAACTTCCCTTCATGTCTTTATAAACAGACTCAGTGATCAAAATCTGACCAGACTCTGCGGATGCTGCCAGCCGTTGCGCAATATTCACATCTGTTCCGATCACCGTGTAATCAAGCCGCCTTGAAGAACCCACATTACCATGGAATACCTCTCCCCTGCTGATTCCTATTCCCAGTCCGAGTTGTTTAAAAATTGATGATTTTTGCAACCATCTGCAACGTATCTCTTCAAACCCCTGGGAAAGCTCAACAGCTGTACATACAGCAGCTTCTGAGGGTTTTTCAAGCTCTATAGGTGCACCAAAAGCGACAAGAGCCGCATCTCCCATAAACTTGTCAAGCGTTCCTTTCCAGGAAAAGGCCACCTCGGAAAACAGATCGAAAAACTGGGTCAGGAAGAGATGAATATCTTCATGTGAAAGGTGCTGAACAGCAAGGGTAAAGTTGCGGATATCAGCAAACAGCACACTGATTTCCCTCACCCCACCGATATTCATTATATCTTTGCCGGAACTGAGCAGTATTTCTGCAACCTCTGGTGCAACATACTGTTCAAACAGTGCTTTGGTGCGAACATTCTGTTCACGCTCTTCCATATAAATTACATTTTCAAGAGCCATAACCGCCTGACCGCAAATGACGGAAAGCATTTCAATATCTGATTGACTGTAAACAACTTCCCTGACAGTCTGACTGATATTCAGGACTCCCAGTACTTTTTCACGCCCTGTCAGAGGAAAAGATATGGATGCTGTAATTTCATCGCGTTGTAAATGTTCTGCAAGGGGTGACTGCGCTTGAGTCTGCTTGTTTAAAATAACAGGTTCCCCGTGTTCATAGACCCAACCGGCGATCTTCTCACCAGATTTTATGGCAACATCTACAGCTACACTCTCAGCCATACCTCTGGAGGCCACAACATGGAGACAGTTATCCTCCTCAACAAACATCATAAGGGACATTGTGGGTACATCGATCTGGATTCCTATGGCTTCAAGAAGGAGTTCATACACTTCCTGCAAAGAAGTAGCAGCAATAAATTTTTCACTGAGTTTATAGAGTGGCAGAATGGTTTTAAGCCGGGTACGTTCCTCCTGAAGCGCCGCGACACGTAACGCCTGTCGGATTGCGCCCACAAATCCAGAGGCATCCAGCGGTTTTTCAAGGACACCACTTACCCCCCTGTTCATGGCATCTACAACCATATCCTTATCAATATAGCCTGACACCAGAATCCCAATAATCCCGGGACATGTCTGTCTGATCATATCAAAAGTCTCTGCCCCGGTCATTCCAGGCAACATGGCGTCGACAACAACAAGGTCATACTGGGTTCGCAGTGCCATTTCGATGGCCTGCTCTCCACTATAGGCGCAGAAAACCTCATAGCCGAGATCACCAAGAACTATACGACCCATATCGGCAATAAGTGCCTCGTCATCAACAATTAAAATTTTTTGAGGGGCCATAAATCAGTAGTGTCCGGTTAGAAATTTGCAAGCGAACGTTTTCGTCGTTTTCGTTGCTTTGCTCTCGGTTTTCGTTTTTCTTTTAGTGCAACCGCTTGTTTTTCAACTTGTTGCAATGCTTCATTTCGTATCTGAGTGCGAAGT
>JAJRQL010000096.1 GCA_024280265.1 Deltaproteobacteria bacterium | reverse complement strand
TTATGAAATTTGAGCTCATAAGGTTTTCCTTTCATATAATTAATTAAAATTACACGGAAATATACGCCGAACGTAAAATAAAATCAACCATAATAACGATAAAACAAGATGATAAATGTTTTTTACAAATAAAGTTTGCAGCTGAAGTTTCCCGGAAACGTTTCATGCTGCCATCCGCATGAAGGCGGTCACGAGCGAATTAATCATCGATTTTCGTGGAACCGGGTAAAGTATTGCAAAATTATCGTCCATTGTCGCTTTCGCCACCAGCCTTCGGACATCAGAAAAGGCGAAATGGTCACGACCTTTGACAGCATGCCTTCGGCTTGGAGTTTTCTCTAACCTGCAGGCATATACCCAAGTCAATGTAGTGGCCATCATGCAGAATTCCAAGTGGTTTGTAACCGCCACTGAATTCCTGGTCTGGGTTTCGGCACTGCCGATATCCCGCTTCAGCTCTTTGAAACAAGCCTCAATCTTCCACCGAGCGCCGTAGTACTCGATAATCTCTTCAACGGACAGACTCAGATCGGTGGAAAACAGGGCAACCCATTGTGTCTTACGCAAAACCCAGACAACCCGTACCCGGCACTTGAGACTTTTGAGCATGACAACCCTGTCATAGGCTCGAACCGTTCGGGCCTTTCCATAAAGGTTGACCGTGTATTCCTGTTCCCGCCCCTTGTATTCCCGGGCCAGAGAAGATGCTGTCCCAAGTTTGTTAGCATATTTTCTGGGACGACCCCGTTTCTTTTTTCCTGGTGTCGGTGGTTCATCAAACAAGTTATTGTTTGAACGAAGCCGGGATATCATGTGGACTCGCTTACCCAGCTTTTGGCGTAACGGCTTCCACATACCATTATTGCCAAACCAGGAGTCAGTCACCACCAGAATGTTGGACTCGGGTAATTCAGCTACGACACTACAGAGCATATCAACTGCCTGCCCATGCTTACTCTGGAATGCAACATCTTTGCCGTTGTACTTGGGACCGTTTTCCTTGATGTCCTTTTTAAGATGGTAGTAACTGTGGCTCAATGGCAAACATGCCCAACGGCCTTTGATTATTTTTAGAAGCCCGATGGTAACAACATTCTGTGCCCAGGGATATTTCGACTGATTCTGTTTAGCTGCATGGTCAAATATATTGGCACAACCAAAGATTTTTTTCCCTGTCTTAGGGTTGATAAAATAATCAAGGGCTATAAGTAACCTCCCGTTGGTTTCCGGCTCAGGTATAAGTTTCCATAACCTGATCCACAGCCTGTTCCAGGGAATCTTCGGCGAGGCCATGAATCGATAGTACTTTTTCTTTTTGATCGTAAAACCGAACAACGTCTCAAGTGCCCGAAGAAGATTGGACGTCCTGGATGAGGTAAACGGAAGAATGATTGTGAGCAGGGTGTATATAAACCACGGCCCACGTTCCTCACCTTTTTTGGATTGGGCAAATTCTTCTTTGAGTTCGCTGAGCAATGAATGTAGTATAAGCATGCGAGGTCCTTGTTATGATTTGTTTTTTTGCAACTACAATATACCATAACTTGGCCTCGCTTTCATCACTAACTTGTTGTTTTTATATATAAAAATGCATTTTCTAATAAAAAATTGGCCATAATATATTCAATAATTTCAGATAGTTACATCCGGTAAATTTTTTACTATCTTATTGGAAATATTAGGAATCTGCCGCAGCCTCTTTTTGTACATTAAAAATTAATTCCAGATCGACTAACGAAAAAAACGGGAAACTTCAGTTTGCAGGAATTTAGCTTTAAGTCCGACAGACTCCTAGCGTTTTTTTATCTTCCCTGGCAAATTCCCTTTTTCTCTCTTTTCTATGAAACAGATCATACAGGATGTCCTGGTCTGGCAATAATCATTGGGGTGACGACACTTCGCCCCCTCTGACTCCATTGATTCTTTGAATTTGTCACAGAATAATTTCACTTTATACTCCGCTATATAAAAAAAAGCAGCAACCCACAAAACAGATTTGCCTTAAACCAGAATGAAAACCACGGCAATGTATGACTGTCTCACAGTTTTGTCAAGAAACAGCTTTATCACAGTATGCAGAAAAACAGTATCAGATACAGCATGCAAATGAGTACAAAGCATTGCCAAAGACCATGTGATGGTATAGATTATCTGACCTGTAACAAACTAACCCATTAAAAGGTATTATTCCATTATTTATAGCAGGAGCTAAAGTCCTTCAGATGAAACAGGTACAAAAAAAGATATCGTCGCAGTTACATTAACTGGTACTCTTGACAATGGAACTATTTTTGAAACCATCGAGAAATCAGACCCCCTTGTTATTAAGCTCGGAGAAGATGGCATTCCAAAGCCAATCCAGAGGATCCTTATCGGCATGCAGCCCGGCGAGATGCGTAAGGGTCGTCTGGAACCTGAAGAAGGTGAGTTCGGCATAAGACGAAGTGACCTCCTTCAGGAAATACCAAAAAACAAATTCAGCAATAAAATTGAACCGAAAGTAGGTCTGGTCCTCTCAATGAATGTTGAGACTGCCGGTGTAGCCCACCAGATCCCTGCCACAATTGTTGAGCTAAAGGATGAGAGCATTATAATTGATTACAACCACCCTCTTGCCGGCCATCCCCTTAATTACGAAATAACAGTTCTTGAAATCAAAGACAAGGATTAAACAATCAGTTTCACACCAACCTTTTTTTGTTCTACAGACTTCACTTCCATTCACTGCCAGACATTTTTTTTCTCTGCAGTGAATGGGATACCCGCCTGTTTTCCCCTGAGTTTAATCGCTCCATTTCAGATACTTTTTTTTAAAATTCCCTGTACATTCAACAAACCGTATGTATAAAATGAATTATTCATAAATATTTTTATTATCCATAGAGAGAAGAGGATAGTTTCCTCAAATACTTCCCAATATTTTTTTGGAAGGAGCCGGTTATGCAAATAGAAGATGATGAGATACTCCAAGGTTTTATAGAAGAATCACTTGAACATCTCGCCGATATAGAAAATGACCTTCTTGCCATTGAAGAAAACGGTGCCGACATAGACGAGGATCTTGTTAATAAGGTCTTTCGTGCAGCCCACTCTATTAAGGGAGGAGCAGGTTTTATGGGGCTGACAGTGATCCAGGATCTGTCCCATGTAATGGAGAATGTCCTTGGACTCATAAGGAGCGGCAAGCTTGTTCCTACACCCGAAATCATAAATGTTTTGCTCCAGGCATCAGATAAACTCAACACAATGATAGAGGATGTTAACAACTCTAACGAGTATGATATTGAAGAACATCTTGTTCCACTGAATGCCATTTACGATGGAGACTTACCACAGACATCCGCACCAACAGCAACAGAAAAACCCGAGGAAGCTGAAACAGCTGAAACAGCCGAAACAGCTGAAACTGTGTCCATGTCTACTCCGGAGGCAATAATCGCTGAGGAAGCCGTTTCTGCTCCAGATCCAGACCCGACTCCAGAACCTGAGCCGGAACCTGAGCCGGGACTGGTTCAGTCTACAGAACCAGTAGTTCATGCACCCACTCCTGCTGCGCCTGCCCCGAAACCAGCCCCAACGCCGAAGCCTTCCAGCCCGTCAGCTCCTAAGAAATCTGCGGCTAAAGTTAAGGTTGACACCAGCATCAGGGTGCATGTCAGTCTTCTTGATTCTCTTATGACTCTTGCCGGTGAACTGGTTCTCAGCCGAAACCAACTCCTTCAAACCATATCCTCCGGCGATACCATCAACGCCGAGAGTGTTGGACAACGCATCGACCTTATCACCTCCGAACTTCAGGAGGCGATCATGCTGACCCGTATGCAACCCATTGGAAATGTTTTTGGTAAATTCCCCAGGGTTGTCAGAGATCTGTCCAGCAAGCTGAACAAAACCATAGATCTTACCATTGTCGGTAAAGATGTGGAGCTTGACAAAACTATTATCGAATCAATAAACGACCCCCTCACCCATCTTGTCAGAAACTCTGTCGATCATGGCATTGAGTTGCCAGAGGAGCGTACCAAAGTTGGTAAATCCCCAAAGGGTCTCGTTATTCTGAAAGCTTATCACGCGGCCGGTCAGGTTGTTATCGAGATCAGTGATGATGGCAAGGGCCTCGATGGTGAAGTTCTTGCTGAAGCCGCTATAAATAAAGGACTCATCACACCTGAACAGGCTCAGCTTATGTCTGAGAAAGAAAAGGTGAATCTCATCCTGTTACCAGGCTTTTCAACTGCCAAGGAGGTCACTGATGTGTCCGGCCGCGGTGTTGGGATGGATGTTGTTAAAACCAACCTTGACCAGTTGGGTGGCCAGGTGGACATCATCTCCGAAGTTGGCCAGGGAACAACCATTTCCATCAAACTTCCGTTAACACTTGCAATCATTCCCTGTCAGATCATCATGACAGGCGGTGAACGCTATGCTATCCCTCAGGTAAACCTTGAGGAACTCCTCCGCATACCGGCAAACCAGGTTAAGAACCGTATTGAACGTGTCGGCAATGCCGAAGTGGTACGACTTCGTGGAAATCTACTTCCCCTTATTCGTCTAGCTGATGTCTTAAATATAGAGCGCACCTATTACGACCTTTCTGATGAGGAGTTCAAGGCGGATCGCAGGGAGCGGATTGCTGATCGAAGAGGTAAGGAAACACCACTCGACACCAGAGAAGAAAAGGCTTTACAGGCTGAAAAAGATGCCATTGAAGCTGAACGTAAACTTGACGACCGTAGGCATACTGCCTCCAGCGCATTGAATATCGTTGTTGTCTCAAATGGTTCCATGAAATATGGCTTGATTGTAGACAAGCTTCAGGATTCTGAGGAGATCGTTATCAAACCTCTGGGAAAACATCTCCAGGGATGTAAAGGCTATGCAGGTGCTACGATAATGGGTGACGGTCGGATAGCACTCATTCTTGATGTAACTAATCTTGCTATCATGGCTGATCTTACTTCCATGGATGGTTCAGATCGGGCCAGTGAAATTGCCCTCGCAGCCGAAGAACTCGTTAAGGCACAAAAAGACAAACAGGCTCTGCTCACGTTTAGAAGCTCTGAAAAGGAACAATTCGCTGTTCCTCTGAATCAGGTGGAGCGTATCGAAAAGATAAAACGATCTGACATTGAGGAACTTGGGGGTAAACGGGTCATGCAATATCGTGGGGGGAGCCTGTCCCTCATTGCCGTCGATGATGTCGCCATGGTTCAACCCATAGCAGACACTGATGACCTGTTGGTCATAGTATTTAATATTGCTAATCAAATTGTTGGACTTTTAGCAATAGGCCCAATAGATGCCATCGAGATTTCCGTGTCCGTTGATGATGTTACCTTGAAGCAACCCGGGATAATGGGATCCACCATCATTGATGGGCAAACCACTATGCTCATAGATATTTATGAAATTGTTGATGTTCTCTTTCCCGAGTGGTTCGAGGATAAGGAGGTATTCGAAGTAGAGGATGAAGGAAAGGTTCCCACCATCCTCATCGCCGAAGATTCCAATTTTTTCCGAAATCAGGTCAAAAATTATATGACAGAATCCGGCTATGATGTCATTGAAGGTGAAGATGGAGCCATTGCCTGGGAACTTCTCCAAGAACATGGGGATGATATCACCATAGTTGTTACTGATATTGAAATGCCGAACATGGATGGATTTGAACTTACCGAGACAATCCGAAAGGATTCACGTTTTGCAACAATACCTATCATTGCCCTGACCACCCTGGCCGGCGAAGAGGATGTTGCGAAGGGAAAAGCAGTGGGCGTAGATGAGTATCACATCAAACTTGATAAAGAAAAACTCATGGCCTCAGTTCACCACTATGTGAAGCAGGTACATTAATCTCGATTTCGGTATCTCTCAAAAAGGAATAATTCATGAATTTACAAAATGTATCCATCAAATGGAAGCTTCTTATCTTAGCGGTATCGGGGCCTATAATCATCGCCGCAATACTTGCATGGCAACGCGTTAATGATATCCGTTCAGGTGCCGAAGAAGCATTAATTGCGAAAAGCAAGGCTATTGTGCAAATGGCTGAGGCCTCAAGAAGTGACATGGCCGACAAGCTTCACTCTGGAGTTATTCCTCCGCTATCTGAGTTGGATGCTTCTGTAGTTGTCGATGCTGTCCCTGTTATCACCGCCATTAATGTTGCTAAAATGAATTCTGATATTGGTGGTTACATCTTTAAAACCCCTCATTTTAATCCGAGAAATCCAGACAACAGCCCCAATGATTTTGAAGGCAAGGTACTTCGAGAACTTGAGAGCCAGTCAAAAAAAGAAAAAGTAATCGTTTCAAAAGATAAGGTCTTTTTCTTTTCCTCAGTTTATTTAACCAAGGAATGCCTCCTGTGCCATGGTGATCCTAAGGGTGGAAAAGACGTCGTCGGTTATACCAAAGAGGGTTTATCAGTTGGAGATATGTATGGAGCTTTTGAGGTGATCACATCACTTGATGCTGCCAATGCAAAAGTGAACCGAGCCAAAGTATCCATCGTAATATGGACACTTGGCTTACTTTCCCTCATAGCTGCAGTTGTGTGGTTTGTTCTCAACAAGAGCGTTATTGCTCCCCTCTCCTCCTTTTCTTCTTTTGTTAAGGACATCGCAAACGGCAACCTCACAGGAAGGCTGAAATTAAAAGGTGAAGATGAGTTCGGGCTCATGGCAAAAGATCTTAATAACATGACTCAAGACTTGAACACCATGATGCGGACCATCTCACTCAATGCCGACACCTTATCACAATCATCAGTTGAGCTTGGCAATATTGCAAATGAGTTTAACAACTCCAGCAAGGATACCGCAAACAGGTCGCGAAACGTAGCAGAAGCTGCAGAAGAGATGAGTTCTAATATGAACTCCGTAGCGGCAGCAACTGAAGAAGCGTCAACCAACATTGGCTTGGTCTCTGCAGCCACTGATGAAATGACCACCACCATTAATGCCATTGTCCAATATACAGAGAAATGCCAGGTAATCACAGAAGAAGCAGTCGCAGAGGCAGGTAGTGCATCTGAAAAAATTGACGAACTTGGCAGGGCAGCCAATGAAATAGGTAAAGTAACAGAAAGTATAACTGAAATCTCCGCCCAGACTAACCTACTTGCTCTGAATGCCACAATAGAAGCTGCAAGAGCCGGAGAGGCTGGTAAAGGTTTTGCCGTAGTAGCAAATGAGATTAAAGAGCTCGCCAAACAGACCGCTGAAGCTACCCAGGAGATTAAAAGCCGGATAAGTGGTATTCAGTCATCAACCAGCGGTACTGTTGAGCAGATACAGCAGATAACCAAAGTAATAAGTGAAATAAATGATATTGTCACCACAATTGTTTCATCTGTTGAAGAGCAATCAGCAACCACCATTGAGATATCCGACAATATCAGTCAGGCCTCCCTTGGGATCCAGGAAGTAACTGAAAATGTTGCGCATAGTTCTGCAGTTGCCGATGAAGTTGCCAGGGATATAACCGATGTAAGTGAGGCTGCGCAGTCGATGAACAAGGGAAGTGGAGCGATCAGCAATAATTCTGAAAAGATTAAAGATCTGGCAGACCAACTCACTCGAGAAGTTAAAAAATTTAGTATTTGACAAGCTCGTAAAAACCTGAAGTTGTAGACGGCTAAGTAGATAAGCGTAGACTTCGTAAAACTTCACACCCGAGGCCCAAACATTTTCAATTGTTTCGGCGTACGAGAAGTAGGTCGTAATGATTGAAAATGTGAAGCAACGAAGGAGGAGAGAGATTTTACGACGCCATCAACATTTGATTACTACCACTTTTTAAATCAGAATCAGGAGTATACTCAATGGAAAACAATGATGATACTGTAAATAAAAATCTCGTGGAGCTATCCACTTTTTTGGTCGGTGATGCCCTTTGCGGAATGGATATATTAAAAATCCAGGAAATCAATAAACTCATCGATATGACAACTGTTCCCCAGGCCCCAAGCTACGTGCTGGGAATTCTGAATTTGCGCGGTCAGATTATCACAAGCATTGATCTTAGTAAAAAACTAGGTCTTGGAGAAACCAACCTTTCCCACGACCCACGCAATATTATCGTCAACTCAAAAGGAGAACACATCGGCTTGCTTGTTAAAAAGATCAGTGATGTTGTTCAGGCTAATACTGACAAATTTGAACCACCTCCTTCTAATATGGGTGGTATTCAAGGTGAATTTTTTACCGGGGTATACAAAACCGAAGATAAATTAATAGGTATCCTGGATGTTGAAAAGGTACTCCGCCTTGAAGAGAGAAATTAATGTTCATAGGGAAAAAGCTTCGTGTTCTTGTAGTTGATGACACCATTGTTTACAGAAAAGCAGTCTCAGACATACTCGCAGAAATACCTGGAGTTGAAGTAATTGGTGTAGCCCACAATGGCAAAATTGCCATGTCAAAGATCGCTCGTCTTAAACCAGACCTCCTCACCCTGGATATTGAAATGCCAGAGATGAATGGTATAGAGGTACTGGCGGAACTTCAATCAAAGTACCCGACCATCGGTGCTGTTATGGTCTCCACCCTTACCACTGATGGTGGTGAAATGACCATGAAGGCCCTGGAACTCGGAGCTTTTGATTTTATCCTCAAACCCAGTTCAACAAACCAGGCAGAAAGCAAAAAACTGCTTAAACAAGCCATCGCCCCCATTATCAGAGAGTTTAAAGCATCAAGAAATGCTTCCAGACTTCTAGGGAATAAGGGTCGCTTTGCAAAAGCCCCCACACCCCCAACTAAACGACCATTGAAACCACTTGCTGCAAGGAAGGATAGTTCCCAATCTGCAAAGACAAAACCATTAGTCCAAAAGGGTAAGTCAGAAATCGTAACAATTGGAATCTCCACCGGAGGCCCCAATGCATTGACCCAGATGCTTCCATTGTTACCAGCTAACCTGGGGGTCCCCATTGTCATTGTCCAGCATATGCCCCCGGTTTTCACAAAATCACTTGCTACGAGTCTTAACGCTAAATGTGCACTAACTGTTAAAGAGGCGGAAGACCGCGAAAACATACAGGACAATGTCGTCTACATAGCACCAGGTGGAAAACAGATGAAACTTGTTGCCAGTGCTGACGGGAAAAACCGGCAGATTAAAATAACAAATGATCCACCTGAAAATTCGTGCCGCCCTTCCGCTGACTATCTTTTCCGATCGGTCGGAGATTACTATGTTGGACGAACAACTGCCGTAATCATGACTGGAATGGGATCTGACGGAACAAAAGGTCTACAGATTCTCCAGGAAAAAGGCGCCACAATAATTGCTCAGAACGAAGCCACCTGTGTTGTTTTTGGAATGCCTAAAAAGCCGATAGAATCAGGAATCGCTGATATTGTTGCTCCCTTGAATACTATCGCTGAAGAGATTATAAAAAGTGTCCGCTAATACTTTATCCTCAAAACAACACACGTCTGGGAAGATATGCTGAAGATTCAACCTGCAGAGCTAAAAGTAATAGCTCAATACATCCATGATATATCAGGGATATATCTGGACCAAAGCAAGTCGTATCTCTTTGAGACCAGACTTTCATCCATTGCCGAAGAACATGGTTGCAATTCCTACCAGGAGCTTTATCAAAAGGCCAGAAAAGATGCGGGAAAAAAAATAGAGCGACAAATAATAGATGCGATATCTACAAATGAAACCCTTTTTTTTCGTGATAATGGACCGTTTGAGCTTTTGAAACACAAACTTCTACCAGAAATGATAGACCTTCGTACTCCAAATTCACCACGCCTGAAAACCAATATTAAGATATGGAGTGCCGCCTCTTCAACTGGCCAGGAACTGTACTCTGTAGCCATGGTTATTAAAGATCTCGTTGGCAACCAGATGGATCAATTCAACTTCAAACTCCTTGGGACTGACATATCAGACAGTGCTGTAAAGCAAGCAAGTTATGGCAAATACAACAAATTTGAGATAGAACGTGGTCTCCCACGCCAGACTCTTCAGAAATATTTCACTCTCTTTGGAGACAGCTGGAAGGTAAAGGATGAGTTGAGAGCCATGGTGAATTTCAGGAAACTGAACCTCATGCTCCCATTTGCTGGCCTTGGAAAATTCGATATCATCCTTTGTCGAAATGTGGCAATCTATTTTACTCTTGCTGACAGAAAGAAACTCTTCAACAAATTGGCTGACAGTCTTACAGATGATGGGTTTTTATTAATAGGTTCCACCGAATCACTCACAGGAATCTGTCCACGATTTGTCCCCAAAAGGCATTTGCGTGCCATTTTCTACCAGAAAAAAAACTGAGGTTCTGCGATGAATAACCTGACAATACTAGTTATCGATGATGACCCTGTAATTCGAAGACTACTTGAGCAGCGCCTGCTAAAGGAAAAATATAAAGTTCTCCTGGCCGAGGACGGATATGTCGGTAATGAAACTCTGGCAAACAACCACGTTGACGTGGTACTGACAGATCTTATGATGCCTGGTGACATCGGAGGAATAGAGGTTCTTGAATTTGCAAAAGGACTTGAGAGGAATATTGAAGTGATCCTTATCACCGCTCACTCATCAATCAACACAGCAGTAGAAGCTATGAAAAAAGGGGCCTCTGATTATTTAGAAAAGCCTATTAATTTCACCGAACTTTTCCTGCGGCTTGAGAAGATATCCACCATGCGAGGCTTGGTGAGAAATGCTGAAGACCTGCGCCAAGCCATGGATGTTACTGAGGGTACAGCAGCGGAAACAATACAGAATTTAGAAATAACCGCCGCATCATTACAGAGCCATATTGACAGCATAGAGAATATTGCCAATAATCACGAAATAGACTTTGACGAAAGAGTTGCCCTGATATTGAAAGATATCCAAAGTATCCACTGATCAGACTATGATTAAAAGAGCTTCTTAGCAAAAAACTCTTTTCTGTTCGTCTTAACAACCTACCGTCCCCGCAACACATCTACTGCATCAATATTAGTGCCTGGGTTTTGTATCCTTTAACAGTGCTCAAATCAACATCATCAAGTAGAGTATTTTCAAGAGTTGCACCCGTTAAGTCCATACCTTCAACAGTCGCTTTATACAAATCTGCTTCTGATAAATCAGCACCTGTAAGATCTGCACCGGTAAGATTTGCATTTTTCAAGTTGGCGTTCTGCAAATCCGCATCGGATAGTTTCGCCCAGGAAAGATCCGCACTCTCGAGATCAGCATCTTCAAGATCCTTTCCACTGAGATCGGCTCCTGAAAGATTACATCCGTAACATTTATTGGTATCAAGAAGAATAGCAATGTTATCATCAATAATAGTTGTCGGTCCAACGCTTGAAAATACATTGAAAATGCTATCAACAACACTGTCTGTAGTATGAGCTGAATCCCCGCCTGTTATATCTTTTTCTTCCATCGAAGCCCCTTCTAGACCTGCCATTGTGTCAGCATTCCCCTCTTCTATGTCTTCTTCATTGATCTTCTCAGGCACGCTATCCAAAGAAGCATCAGCCAATACAGCAATGGTATTCTGTTCATTTCCTTTGCCAGATGATTCGCCCTGGGGATCAGCTGTATTTAAACTACTGTCAGCAATTAAAACGCCGGTAGCTTCTTTGTCAGTAGAGTTTTCTTCAGGGCTAACTGTTACCTGAACTCCTGATTCAGTGACAATTACTTCTTCAGATCCAGTTCTCTCTCCAGTGGGTTTAATATTTTGATCAGTACCATCTTCGGCCACCATCACATTCTGTATTTCAGGATTTTTCTTTACCTCTGGTGCAGCAGCACTCTGTTTTGGTAAAGCGGAATCATCATAGCCAACACTGACATCCTCGACTGAATCTTCCCCTTGGGCTGACTCGGTATCTATTGAATTTTCGGTATTCACCGGGATGACAGGAGGAGTCTCCTCAAAATCACGCCTGTTTTCTATGACGATTTCTTCTGAAACAGTGGGAACTTTCGAGGATACCGTATCCACCACATAAACAGTTTCTGAAAAATTATTTATCCCCTCCTGATCATATGGGTTACTGGTAACCATTTCCCCATCCATAAGTGCACCAGAAAGGTATGCCCCGACAAGAGAAGCACCTGTTAAATTCGCACCACGAAGATCTGCATCGGCTAAATCCGCACCACTAAAAATAACTTCACGTAAGTCAGCATTGCGAAGATTTGCACCTGCCAAGTTGGTGAGAGACATTTTGGCTCGACTTAAGTTGGCACCTTCAAGATTTGCACCGGATAAATCCAGTCTATTCAGTACAGCCCCAATAAAATCACAACCTTGACAGCTCTTGGATTCGGATAGAATCGCAATATTATTTCGTACCGCGGTTGACGTCGAGATTTGCTCTGCAACACCTGCTGAAGGAAATAAGAGGAGAAACAAAAAAGGTAACCTTGCATAATCTTTCAAACTTGACATGAACACTCCTGAGCAATAAAACTTTTAATTGAGGTGTTGATCGTTTGGTCGTGAAATATACTCTACTTTAGGAAAAAGAGTCAAGAATCTCTCTAGAGCATTAAGAAATACCTTCATTAAAAACACACTGTTTCTCACCCAGACATCTGGTTTTAAGCATTGAAATTACATCACATAAAGACCATCTGGAAAGATCCCAACCACCGAGTACCACCTTTTTTCAACCGTGTCACAGTATTTGCTTAAATAACTCTTGACACCCCGTCCTAATAATTATATCTTCAAATGAAGAATGTAGCATTTGTGTGGTGAAACAGTTTTGCAACACCTATCTTACCATTATATCATTTTTTTATTTTTTATGTCTTTTGAATGTTAACCTCCAGTGAATGAGGCCTCATTTATTGCCAGTGGGTTGCTGTACTCAAAAGACCACATTAACAGGACGCTCAAGGCGACCAACGTACCAGGGGGAATGGAATGGACATAACAACTCTCGAAAAGGAAAAAAATGAAGGTATTGAGACTCTGCCATCAGAGGAACGGCGAAAATTCCTGAAAATGGGCCTTACGGTCACAGGAGTTTTTCTTGGAGGGACCGTACTTTCGCTGACATCAGTAAAAAAAGCACTCTGTGGCAATACTGATTCCGTAATACCGGCCGATGGCCAATATCCATACCCAAAACATTACGGAATGGTCATGCGACAAAATCACTGTATTGATTGTGAGCAATGCCTTGATGCCTGTAGAGACACCAACCATGTTCCAGCTGAACACGATGCATGGCGAACAACAATACAAGAGCGGATTACAACCGTTGACGGTACCGAAAAAAGAGAATTCCGTCCAATACTCTGCAATCACTGTAACCGCCCTCCCTGTGTTCGGGTGTGCCCCACAAAAGCCACTTACAAAGACCAGGAAACAGGCATTGTTGTGATGGATTACAAAAAGTGCATTGGTTGTAAAACATGCATGGCAGCATGCCCATACAACGCCCGATACTTCAGCCACGACAGATATGCAATCGACAAGTGTAATTTTTGCCTTGATACACGTCTTGCCAAAGGCGAGAAAGAAACAGCCTGTGCCGCAGCATGTCCTGCTGATGTTCGCGTCTTTGGTGACATAAAAGACTCTACTTCCGAAATATACCGATTGCTGCATGAACCCGACAACAAAATTTGGGTTATTCGCCCTGAATGTGGTGCATTACCTAACGTTTTTTACATGAATGCGTAGCTGTTACAGGTAAACAATTCATACGGAACACGCTCTATGACCACTCCAGCAGTCGCCCGTGTTTCGTATTATGTCAATTTTCCAAGGAGAGCATTAGATATGAACAATAAGATTTGTATAACCTGTATGGCCGTTTTCTTTTCTGCAACGTTATTTGCCGTCAGCACCAGCTACGCCGCTAAGGAGTATGATGTCCAGGCTTTTGGACCTAAGAATCCTATTATCTGGGACACACCGGTACGTGTCGTTTTTAATCACAGAATTCACACAGAAGATTCCGGAATTGAGTGCAGTTCCTGTCACGGAGAACCCTTTGCAATGCAACGTGGAGTAGCCATGAGATCAGGTAAACTTTCAATGGCTTCACTTGCTGCAGGAGAATATTGCGGAGTGTGTCATGATGGTGATACTGCATTTGCTTCAGATACCAATTGTGCCGGATGCCATGTACCTCCTGAAGACCTTATTGTATGGTCCAAACCAGTTAAAGCGGTTATTTTTCACCACCAACAACACACAGACGAATACGGTCTTGAATGTGATTCATGCCATAACGAGGCGTTTAAAATGAAAAGCGGCACCGCTGGGAAGTCACCCTTCTTTACCATGAAATCCCTTTACGATGGGCAATATTGCGGGAAATGCCATGATGGAGAAACTGCATTTGCTTCCAGTACTCTTTGCAATACTTGCCACATAGGAAAGAAAGGTTATGACAGAATGATGAGAAATGACCCGCATTCGCAGAACCCAGACAAAAAAGCAAGGGCCACTAACCAGAGAATGATCTCACATATCCTCTCACCGGCTACCATATGAAACATCCAGGCTCAGGCCTGATAATTATTAGTTCAGGAGATCAACATGGCAACCAACGCTATAACAACATTTTTCAATCAGACTCAGGATACTTCCCTGGCAACCCCACGCATAAACCGGTTTACATTGTTTTTTCTTTTTATCATCATACTGGGACTTGGATGTGGCGTGGCGTCGTTCATTATTGGTCACGAAAAAGTATATAATTATACTCGCGATGTTCCCTGGGGACTTCTTATTTCAACGTATGCATTCTGGGCCATAACCTCAACAGGACTCTGTATTTATGCAGCCATCTCACACATCTTTGGCGGTACAAAGATGGCAGTTGTCAGCAACAGAATGGTATGGATGTCAATTATTTGTATTCTTGGAGCATTTGCAACGATTGGTGTCGAAATAGCCAGTCCTCACAGAATGCTTATCTATAACATTATATCCCCCAACCCAACATCAAATATATGGTGGATGGGTACTCTTTACGGTCTGGCTGTTGGTTGTATGATTGTAGAATTTTTTGGTATAGTAACAGGTCTTGCCCGTATAGCCGTCATACTGGGAACAATCGGAGCAGTCGCCGAAGTCCTTGCCAACAGTTGCCTTAGTGGTGTTTTCGCAACACTCCCTTCAAGGCCATACTGGTACGGTGGGCAGCTTCCAATTTATTTTCTTACTGCAGCATTCCTGTCTGGTGCCTCAGCCATAATTCTTTTTAACCAACTTGCCTATAAAATCCGTGGTCAGGAGATGCCTCAGTCTGTGAAAGATGCGCTTAAAAGTGCGGGTAAGGCTATGACTCTGGTTCTTATACTTTATTCAGTCGCCACATTCTGGCGCTTAATAATGTATTTCGTCGGTGGCTCCGAGCTGGGACGTATTGCCGCAGATGCCCTTATTTCCGGACCTCTCTCCGTACCTTTCTGGGTATTTGAAGTTTGTATCGGTCTCATCATTCCACTCATTCTAATACTTCTTTCTCGTCTGCAAAACACTGGAATGATGGCTATTGCCGGACTGCTCATCCTTGTTGGCCAGTTTGTGGCACGTTACAATCTCGTCGCCGGAGGCCTTCTCGTTCCCGGTACTCTGGGTTGGGACAATGCACCCACCTATTTTAACTATGTCCCATCTTTCTTTGAATTTGCTGTAGTAATGGGCAGCCTGGGTCTTGTCTGTTTTGGTTTTCTTGTTGGCGAACGAGTCTTTGGCAAAACATTCACCCAAAAAGAACATCACTGACAAGGAGTGTGTAACGAAGAAAAGGATCCCAAGGGAGAGGATCCTTTTCTTCGTTACCTTCCGCCAATACCTATTATTATTTTCAAACCAGGTTAAGAACTGAAGTTTTCCGTTTTTTTCGTTAGTCGATCTGGGATTAATTTTTAATGCGCAAAAAAAGCCTGCGGCAGATTTTTTATCAGAAAATGGATTTTGCATATAAAAACAACGAGTTAGTAATGAAAACAAGGCTAAATTATGGTATATTGTAGTTGCAAAAAAAACAAATCATAACAAGGACCTCGCATGCTTATACTACATTCATTGTTCGGTGAACTCAATGAAGAATTTGCCCAATCCAGAAAAGGTGAGGAGCGTGGGCCG
>JAJRQL010000095.1 GCA_024280265.1 Deltaproteobacteria bacterium | reverse complement strand
TTTTGTGTGTTACCATCTGGATTCTCCTCGGTTGTGGTTGTGATGGAATCCATCATGACACAATGCTATCGGAGAAAAAAGATGGGGTTGTTGTGGCGCTTACCTTTTATCTATCCCTGCAGCAGGCTTTCATGGATGTCAAGACTCCTTGCGGCCTCGGTTACTATGTATTCCCACTCTGCACCAGCTTTACGGCGCCATCCTTGAATTCGTCATATACTTCCTACGAGTCGTTTTCCTCATGTGAACACCTCCTCTGAACAGTCTAACCCGCTGCTGAGTTTCTGCTTACCATTTCTATACCGTGCCAGTTGGCAGGGCGATGCGTAAAATGATTGACCATCATTTAGGTCAGTGCCTTACTCCATAATTCCTGCAATAAAAACAGGTAAGCTACTAGATACGAGACTCCGAGAATACATGAGAGTGTAACAATATTAGAATGTTACCAATAGTAATAAGGTGCTTACTTGCAGTTTATCTGCGTTAGTTAAGTTTTAAAGTGTACGGTTGCTCTATATCTTTTCTTCGACTACGCCGATACGCTTCGTATGGCCATCAGAGAAGTTTGTCAGGAGTTTGCACAAAATGATTGTTTAATATTTGGTGTAATTTTAGCTTGATTAAAATGAATTGTGAGAGGAGTTGAAGATGCAAAATTTTCTTCGTAAAAGTGTTTTTTTGATTATGGCAATAATACTTCACTGGCCCATGTGTGCATTGATCTGGCTCATTGGGCGAACTGGTATATTCAAGACTGTTTTTCTGGTGTACGCAACGAATGAACGTGAACTATCAAATGTATATCCAGATATTCCCTTTATTCGACAATATTTATCGGGAAGGCCGACACCAGTTGGTTTGATTATGAAAGGGTGGACTCCCATGGGGATTTATTTTGGGATTCCTGATTTGCCAAATAAGTTGGCTTTAAAGCGAAATCGTCTTCTTGCTGAAAAAATTATTGAACAGATGCACTGGTTTCGTCATCTTGCAGGTGCCAGAACCATAGGTCTGGCGGGGCAGCTTGGACCTATTTTTTCATGTCGGCACAATATTCCCATTGAAGCACCTGTTTTCGCCTCCACTTATGGAAATGTATTCAGTATTCATGAGGCCGTTAACTGGGTTGCGAGGCAGAGAAACTCTTTTTTGCACAGACAGAAAATTGCAATAGTTGGCGGTGGAGAGTTGGGTGTCACTTTGAGGAAATATTTTCGTGACCAAGGGTATGATTGCTCGATTGTGGACATGAATTATACCTTGAGGGGGAAGGTGTTGCCCATCGATATGGATAAAAACAAGGATCGGTTGCATGGTGTTGATTTTATAGTGAACTTAATGCCAACAGGGGCAAACTTCATTGATTCTGAAGTGGCGGAAAGTGTTTCCGGAAAGGTGGCCATTATTGATTTTTCCCGTCCCGTAATTCCAACCCATCAAGTGGTGCAGAAAGTATATATGGGGAACAGGGTTCGTAGAGCTGACATGCGCTTTATGCTCGCACTTCCAGGTGGATGGAAACAGACAGAACTTCCTGCATGTTCATTGCCATCTATCATTGCAGCACCCACAGGACAGGTTATTGATAAGCTGGAATCGTTTTGTTTACTGGCTCGGCAGCAATCTTTCAGTACAGCGCTGGTGGATGCTCCTGTGCATAATCAGTGTGAAAAACGATCATTCTGGGATGCCTTGGGAGAGGAGTCGACGGAAAATGCTGTAAAATTGCTTTATCGAAAATGAAGAGAGCATAAAGCAGCCAATATTTCATTTGATGTGTTGCTGGGTTCAACTCCCATTTTTATTCTTCGATACTGCGTTCGTTGACTCTTTAAAAATCAAGCTGTTAGGGGATAGTTGCAGTACCACTTTTTGAAAACACGCTGGTACTGTAAATTTTGCCCGATGTCAACGGATTCATTCGGATTTCCAGGGACAACAAAAAAGCCCGCCAACCGTTGCTGGTTGCGGGCTTAATGGATGTTGCTAGACTTCGTTAGATTGAAAAATGGTGGAGGCGGCGTCCACCATTTTGAACGCCTATTGTTTTGATAATTCTACACTTATTTCTGTATCATACCTGCCGGTACTGTAAAAAGTACTGCAAAAAAAGAAGTGTGTCGCTATTTTTTAAAAAGTGAGCCGCAGCGATCGGGTCTCAGTTATTACAACGTGTCTGGCCAGCATCTTGACTGGTGATAAACCCGAAGAATTTCGATACAGGCATTTTTTTTGTCGATAAGGGACAATAAATGGTGTGCCTTTGATCACTAATTCTCTGGTTCCTTCAATTCGTCCCGGTCGTCCGATACTTGGTTGATCCACCAGCAGTTCCGCAGCTTTAATGATTCTCAGGACAACCTGTACTGACGAAGTTGGATTTTCTTGAGCGATATATGCTCCAGCTTGTTCAAGATCTTGTGCCGCAAGTGTGAGCCACCTAATCTTCAAGTTTAGCAATCCATTTAGATTTTATACTTTGGTGGTCAATCCATTCAGCATGAGGACTGTTGGCTAAATTAACGGCTTTTTTTGTTTCCAATGCCTGCCATTCATGAATACTGAGATAGTCAATGATAGCCTGATCCAGAAGATAGGACTTGGTTCGATTGGTAGCTTCAGCTAATTGATTTAACCTGCTCTTGGTCTCTTGAGACATTCGAACTGTCATGGTTGTATCTTTCATAATTATGCACCTCTATCATTAATGTATCACCTTGTGTGACAAGAGGCAAGCCCGAAAGTAGTAGTGGACGCTAATCAGAGTTGTTGGGAGATCGCCGAGTCGGTTATGGTTGTTTGGAGAGAATCTTTTTATAGACACCATACGCATGACTCTTCACCTTACCCTGTTGTTTCAAACGAAAAAGTATAGCATACAATTTTTTGGCCGGAAATCCAGTGCTCTTTTGTAAGTCTTTGATGCTGAGGCCATCCTTGTTCTTATCAATGTAATGCGCAACTAGAGCGATGGCAGTAGGGTATCCCTGTAAGTCGCTTTGCTGCACGGATTTTTGCTTCCTGACCTTTGCCGCCTTTTTTTGACAGGTTTGATAGGTCCAAGATCATCCATGTCAAGACCAAATAGATCAGAGAGTTTATCGTCAGCAATAACCTTGCTTCTTCCAGTTGTGGTTTTTTCAATGATTGAAGAAGCCTTACTCTGCACTGCCTGGCTGACCAGATCATCAATTGCAGCCTGCCGCAATATGAAAAAGATCGCGGGATCCTCGTCAAGACGAGCACCCACACCATACAGAGTGGCGGCAACATGCTTACACATGGAAGCCCAATCCGGGCAACTGCAGTCAAAGGTGATTTCTGAGGGAGTCGGGAAGAGTCCTTTGCCCTGAACCATAAAAGTCTCTTGCAGGGCCCTGGGGATTTTTCCAGCCAGCAGATCAGGCATGGAGGAAAGGCGGGATTGGCATTCTTTTTTTATATTTTGCCAGTTTTTCTTTTTCATCTTTGTGATGGAGATAACTACTTCATAGGGAGCACCCATGGAGCCTTGAACAAGTGATATTACTTTACCGGGAACACCCTGGAGATCAAGTACAGCACAATGCCGGACATAACTACGGCCACGTCCGATACGGTTACTGTAATCAGCATAACTCTCAAGATTTGTATTCCACGCCTTGCCCCACCAGGTTTTCGCCAGTGCCTTTCCTTTAATGATTATCGGACGAATATCAGGGGTTTTTTTCCGTAGCTGCTTAATCTTTTTTTTGGCCTTGGCTTTTTTTTCAGCAACGGTGACATATTTCGGGTAATAGCCGTAACTCATAATCGATCCTCTTTATTGCAGTTTGAAAAGATCGGATAATTCATCATTTTTCATTTCCGTCAGCCAACTCTCACCACTGGCAGCCAGCACATCGGCGGAAAGTTGTGCCTTTTGCTCCAGCATCTCATCAATCTTTTCTTCTATAGTGCCCCTGGTAATGAATTTATGCACCATAACCTTTTTTTGCTGACCAATGCGAAAAACACGGTCGGTGGCCTGGTTTTCCACAGCCGGATTCCACCAGCGGTCAAAATGAACAACATGATTGGCACGGGTCAGGTTCAGTCCGACTCCACCGGCCTTGAGCGAAAGAACCATAAAAGGAACATACTCATCCGATTGAAACTTCTCTATTATTTTCTTTCGCTTACCCACGACCACACTTCCATGAATAATGAGCCCGGGGCGACCAAAATGGATTCCAGAAAGTTTGCCAGCGGTTCTGTCATTTCCTTGAACTGTGTAAAGACCAGCATCTGTTCCCGTTTTTCATGGATAGTTGTACTTATTTCACGCAGTCTTGTAAATTTGCCACTCTCTTTTTCATTATAGCCATCCACCCCGGCGTATTGATCCGGGTGATTACAGATTTGTTTGAATTTGGTCAGTGCCGCCAGGATCATTCCTTTACGTTGAATACCATCTGCGGATTCCAGTCTTTCTGTCATATTGTCAACGAGCTGCTGGTAAATAACTGTCTGCTTCCGACTCAAATCTGCCCAGCTCTTCACTTCCACTTTGTCCGGCAGGTCACTGATAATAGATTTGTCGGTTTTTAGGCGTCGCAGAATAAAAGGAGCAGTCATCCGGCGCAACCGGCCATAGCCATCAGGGTGCTCAGTCAGTCCTTTGCTAAAGGTTGCAAACTCTTTACTCGTACCGAGCAGGCCGGGGTTTACAAAATCAAATAGTGACCAGAGATCACTCAGTCGATTTTCAACGGGAGTGCCGGTCATGGCTATTCGGTTGGCAGCAGGGATGTTTTTTACTGCCCTGGTCTGCTTGGTACCCGGGTTCTTGATAGCCTGTGCTTCATCAAGAATAACATAGTTCCAGTTATACTCAGACAACCAGTCATAGTGCTGAGCCAGAGCATATGTGGTGATCACCAGATCAAGTTGGTTAAGAGTTTTATTTGTTGGTGCCTTTACCCGGTGTGGTTTCTGCATGGATGGATGGGCAAAGAACACCTTTAAAGATGGAAAGAAATTTTTGATTTCCTGTTCCCAGTTGGCAAGCAGTGAGGCTGGAATGATCAGCAGTGAAGCAGCGGGTTTTGCTTTGCTTGAAGAGTTATCTGCCAGGATATTAAGAAAGGCGAGAACCTGAACGGTTTTACCAAGTCCCATATCATCGGCCAGACAAGCCCCGAAGCCAAGGCTATCAAGCTCGCAGAGCCAGCGAAGTCCATCTTGCTGATACGGTCTTAGTTGCGCCTTGAAACGATTATCGGTGTTAACCTGCGGCAGCTGCTCAGGGTGTGCCATCTTGTTAAATACCGATTGCAGCCACTCGCCGTGTTCGATTTCCAGTACATCTCCACCGGAGGTTTGCAGCAGTGCAGTGTCGGGTTGCAGTTGCAGACGCATGGCTTCTGCCAGAGTTAATCCTTCCTGCTCCGCCAGTTTTTCAGCCTCTTTATAGGCCGATAGAGTCTCTTGCAGTTTTTCCCTGTCAACGGCCACCCATTTATTTTTGATAAAGGCAAGACCCTCAACTTCATCGAGCAACCGCTTTATGTCATCCACCGAGATCTCATCTTCCCCCAGCATCAGCCGTGGGGAAAAATCCAGCAATGCAGCCATACCAACCATGGTTGGTTGTTGTGCGCCGAGACTGATCTTCAGTGTCACACTTTTGCTTTTAGCTTTCCACCAATCGGGAATACGGCAGAGGATTCCTGCATCCTCGTAAAGTGGAACTTCCTGTAAAAACGTGTGTGCATCCAGGCTTGTCCAGGCCAGAGGAGAAAAAAGATCATTGCTCTCCAGTAGTTCGGTAATAAGTGTGCTCTCTTTTGCGGCTTCATAGACTGTGGTCAACAACTCCAGCAGTTTATTGTTGTCATCCCTGTATTCCTGCAGGGCGTATTTCAGGGGCAGATGCTTTGACTGTCCAGCATCGCCTGTCCGGGTCGAATAGGTAGCCAGAAAGGCAAAAGGTGCATCGTCATCTTTGTTTTCAACGAGGTGGAAATAAATCCGGCCCAGCAGGTGAGCGTTGGGGGAATAATGATGGATAAATTCGGCTACAGAGCCGGAAAAATGTTTGATGGACGTGGCAAAAGAAGTGTTCAGATCGTCCCAGAATGTCGAAAGAAGGTGAGAGTTGATAGATTCCCCGCCAATCATTGCAGGAACTGTATCCAGCAGTTTGGCGAGTTCGTCTTCAGGCAGAGAAATTTCTACCCGGTGGCGGAGTTCTTCCAGATCTGGAGTCAGTTTTAGAGTATGGACAAAGAGTCCACTGAAACGACGCCAGAAATCAAGGGAATCAGGAAGAGGTACTTCCGAATCGGAAAAGCCGAGAAAGAGCAGCCAGTTTTCGCGATCGTTTTTGTAAACGGAGAAGATTTCCTGCTGCAGAAGAATACTGCTTTTCGTCTGTTTGCTGTCTTTGGCGTCATCCTCAAGTTGAAGTGAATTATCCGGGAGCAGGACGGCAAGCAGTGCTGGGGCGTATGGCTTGTTTGTCATCTTTGAGTATATTTAGGACGAAATCATTCTTGTTTTTTTCACGACATCAGCCTCACTGCTTTCCTGATCTAAAACCTGTGAAATCACCCTATCTGTAACGTCTGAAAGGTAGTCAGTTAACGTTTTAGAGATCTCCAGAAATTCGGGCCACAGAGTCTCATTAATAAATTTTTTTGATAACTGCGCCATTACTGTGGTGTGTCTTTGCCGGTGGTATCTGTATGGTTTTATTTCATACCGGCGGAGTAAAGCCACAAAAACTTTTCGTGACCACGTATCTCTCATGGTAAATCGATACTCAACCGGAGGATCCTCTTTTTCAAAGCGACGCAGCCGTTCAAGAATCCTTTCTTTCGCAAGTTCTGCAGCAGCTTCCTCCCCCTTTGTGGTTGCTCCGGTGGCTAATCGTTCTTAGCTATTAATTTTTGTTCATTCATGGTGCACTTTTCCTAATTCTGTCACTATTCATGTTTGTGATATGGCCATCAAAAAAGCTCATCAAGCATGGCTAATGCCTCATGGACAGCATCATTGATGACCACGAAATTCCCGGCCATTTCTGCGGCCAAAAGACGATCCGTCTCATCCCCGTTGGGATTCTGAAGGGCCTCAAGAAATAGCGTGTCGTCTGTTTTGGGCCAATTTCAGGGGGGAATGTTGTGAATTTGTTGTAATTTTGACATGTTGTCTCCGTAGTTTCTGGTTTTGTTAACCCAACAATCCATCAAGGCAGGCATCTTTATGGATTGCAGCTTTCTTCTTTTTTTCCATCGGATCTGACGGGAAATAAATCAATCCGCTCCTGTTTAATCGATCAATCGTTTCCCAATAAGGGAATCCAACACCTCCAGCAGGCGGCGTCTTCGTTTATGCTCGGTGCGGATAGCGGTAATAAGATCCTGCCAAATGGCCAGCTGTTCTGTCTGCTCATACACCCGGCGCATTTTGCCAAGATAGGTGGCCGCCACCTCATAGGCAGCAGGTTTCACCAGATTAATCTGACCTAATGCCAATCTCTGCCAAATTGCCAGGGAAACTTCAGGATGACTTTTGGCAACTGCCTCGGCAATCTGTTTATCTCTGCTGCCATGCAAGCGATTCTGTCCTTTTTGCTGCCTGTAAAGGGCTACCACATCGTCAAGCCGTTTTTCATGGATGGCAATATCAATGAGCACCCCATGGATTGGAAAATCAGGCTGGAATCGCTGTTCTCCCGGGACAACATCGGGGGCAGGCAGAGGCCAGCTCTTCCTGCCGGATAGATCCGGTCGTTGACCATTCTCCAGATATTTCATAATACCGGCATGAACATTTGGCCAGCACTCAATCTCCTTGCAGGCTTTTTGCAAATCCAGATAATTTTGCAGGCCGGGGCTTGCAAAAAAATCCTGGGCCAGGTAACTAGCCGCCAATTCCGGTTTATTATCCTGCCTGGCCAATTCGCGCAACTTTTTCTGCAAAGAAGAAGCTATGTGGGCAGCACTGTTTTTTGTCCGTTCATATCCCTTGATACACCATTCCCTGGCCTGGGCAACCTTCCCGTCATCCAGCAATATATCCACCACACGCCCGTAGCATTGTACTGTGTGAGCCTCTTTTTCAAGAAGGGGCAAAACCAATTCCTCCCGGCCACTTTCTTCAAAAGCGGTAATAAGCCAGTTCATGACCTGTTCCCGATGATATCTCCCGGAATAATCATCGCTCCCTGTGGGCTTCCGGGTTTTGTCTAACCTGTCCTGAAGAACAGAGGTCACTTCCTGCCAGTGTTCCTTGCGGTAGTGTTCTGCATAAATATACTCCCGGCCTGCATCACTCAGGGAATAATCATCCTCAAGAAAGATATCAATAGACCAGAGGAGCTGTTCCGTTTTTGTCATGGATGAGGACTCAACTGCTGCAAAAATGATGTCCATGCACCCTGCAACTTCTTCGGCAGTTTGCCCATCATCATGGGAGTGCCCCACCTGCTCACTGCCTTGTTGCCAGAGCTGCTTACCCAGCTTGACCACCTCATCGGCATGTCCCTTATTGAGCAGGGCGGATAACTGTTGGTGGATATGGTCATAATCGGGCAGACTTCCCTCGTCACGCCAGTGGTTATAATAGGCTTCTTCACTGGTAACCTCGTCAATCTCTGTAGCCAGAGAACAGACCAGTTTCTCAATATCACCGCTTTGCAGCTGATCGGTTTCCAGAATATCCCGTTTGACTTCAGGGTATTGCTGCGCAAAGCCCGTCAGCATTGCCAACAGCTCTGCTTTTTTCATCTTTTGCAGGATGGAGCTTACTGCAGTCGTATCATTATGGCTCTGGCCGCAGTCGTCATAGCCATCGTCTTCATCATCCTCAGATACAGCAAAAAACTCCATCCGATCATCATCTGCCAAAGAAATTTCAGCCCCATCCTTCACCTCGGCCAGCCCTGTTAAAAGCAAAGCCACGGCATGTTTACAGACCCCCCAATCATACGGACAAGTGCAAAAATGATCCAAGCCCCCATCGTCATCAACACCAACCCAGGTTTCATAATCATCAGTGCCAGACACCCAGGCCAGTAACCCGCCATCCTCAGTTCGAGCCAAATCATAGACATTGTTTTGATATGACTTGCCCCGATTCAAAATCTTACTCCCGGCCCATTGGCGCAAATCATCCAGGCTGAGATTTAAAATTGTTTCATGTAGTATGGTCATCATATTTCTCCATAATCAACGATCCACGTATAACTATTTGAATTCAATATGTCTTCCGGTCTAAGCTGAGTGTCGATGGTAATCAGACTTACCCACTCCCCCTGTTGCTTTCCAATATCTCTTTTCCTTTTTGCGTTAGTCGGTATTTTTGTTTGCTGCTGCGGGGTTTGTCGGGAATTGTTCGTTCTATTAATTCTGCAGCCAATAAGGGTTCCAGGTAGGCTTTAAGAAAATGGACTCTATCCTTTAATCCGACTGCTTGTTGTAGTTTGTTTGCTGCTTGAGCCTTGTCGGCTTCATGCAGTATAGCGAGAACTGGAATGGTCAAGTAAAAGTAGACAGTTTTTTTATGCGACCTTCTTTTGTTCTTGCCAGTGTTTCGTAAATTCTCTTGGGTTTTTATTACCCAGGTGAGAATGTCTCCGAAAGCTGTTGTAAAACATTTCTATATAATCAA
>JAJRQL010000094.1 GCA_024280265.1 Deltaproteobacteria bacterium | reverse complement strand
GGGATATAAGACCATGTTTCTCCAGGACGATGATGGCCAGATGAAACACACCCATTCCGTTGCTGCAGGACTCGACTACGTGGGTGTCTCCCCCATTCTCAGTGATCTCTGGGAGCAAAAAAAAGTACGTTTTGAATCGGCAACCGATGATGAAGTCATGGCAGCCCTTGATCTCACCATGAAGCTCGAAGGTATCATCCCGGCCCTTGAGTCATCACACGCCTTTGCAGGTGCATTCAAAGAGGTGGGTGAGCTTTCAAAAGAGGATGCCATCATTATCAATCAGTCGGGACGTGGAGATAAAGATATTTTCACCATCGCCCACGCCTTTAATGATCCGTCCTGGAAAAAATTTATCATTGACCGCGGCAGGGAATACAGTAAAAACTAGTGTCCGTCCAGAAATGAGATTTTTTCTTCCAAATCGAGGCGCAAAAAAAATTACCGCAGGCATATATCTGTTATTCCAAGGATAAAATTTTTAAACCAACGAAGAGTTAGGAGAAAAAGCCACTTCTGGACAAGCACAAACTAATCGTCACAGGATTATATCATGCAGTTAGAACAACAGTTACAGGAAAAACTAAGCACCAAGGACATCCTCCTCATGACCCATATTGTACTGGGATATCCATCTTTTGAGGTAAACCGGGAAGTAATCGGCCAAATGGTAATTGAAGGAGTTGACTGCATTGAGATGCAAATCCCCTTCTCAGAGCCGATGGCCGATGGCCCGGTGATTTTAAAGGCCAACCAGGATTCACTCTCCGCTGGAACAACGGTTGAGGACTGTTTTAGATTTGGTGCTGAAATGGTACAAAAGCATAATATACCATTCCTCTTTATGACCTATTACAACATCATTTTCAAATATGGTGAAGAGGCATTTTTTAAAAGGGCGGCAGAATGTGGCATCAAGGGTTTTATTGTTCCTGACCTTCCTCCGGAAATGGGCACAACTTTTCTGGAGCTGGCAGACAGATATGACATTGCTCCGATTCTTATTTTTGCTCCCACATCAACAGATGATCGAATGAAGCAGCTATCAGGATATGGCCGGGGCTTTATTTACTGTGTCGCAAGAAGAGGGGTCACAGGAAAGAAATCAGATTTTGGCCACGATTTCGATAGCTACCTTGCCAGATGCAGAGCTGTCACAGAGCTGCCACTGGCAGTGGGTTTTGGTATCCAGAGCAAAGAAGACATTGATGCCCTGAAGGGAAAGGCGGATATGGCCGTTATTGGATCACGCACTATTAAACTGGTCGAAGCAGAAGGGGCTGACGCTGTAGGACCGTTCATAGCCGGGTTGCGTTGACAAGCGCTGAAGACAACCAAGCCTGGAAGGGCTTCTAAAACAATGGCCTGTACCCTTACATCATTTTTGTCAGCAATGTTTCCTCCAGTTTGGATGGGTGATCCCAAACTTCTTCACCTTGTAATTCAAAGCCCTGGGACTCACCCCAAGTTTTTCTGCAGCATTTTTCTGCACCCAGAGACACTCCTCAAGGGCATTTAAGATGAGTTCTTTTTCATGCCACACCAGTGAACTATTCCCTTTTGATGCAGCGCTGCCGTTCTCGCCATTTATTCGTTTTTCAGGTGGAAGAGACAGGTTATAGCTGTCAATCAGTTCATCATCCTCCAGAATTACTGCACGTTCAATGGTGTTGGCAAGCTGTCTGATATTCCCGGGCCAGCTATACTTCTGCAGTTGCTCAAGGGCCCTTTCGGTAAATCCCTGCACCTCACTCCCCAGTGAAGTTGCATATTTATTAAGAAAGTACAGGGCAAGTGGCAGGAGGCACTGACGTCTCTCCCGGAGATCCGGGAGCCGAATGGGAAGGACATTTATCCTGTAATAAAGATCTTCCCTGAATTTTCCGGCCTCAATCTGTTCCGGAAGATCTTTGTTCGTTGCGGCAATCACCCGGACATCAGCATAAATTGTTTTATTTCCCCCCACCCGTTCAAATGATTTCTCTTCAAGTACCCGAAGCAATTTTGTCTGCAGGCCAAGACTGATTTCACCTATTTCATCAAGGAACAACGTGCCACCGCTGGCCTGTTCAAATCGTCCTATACGCAATTTCTCTGCGCTGGTAAAGGCTCCCTTCTCGTGTCCAAAAAGTTCGGACTCGAGCAGATCCTCGGGGATATTGGCACAGTTTATTTTGACAAATGGTTTCTGCCTTCTAGGACTGTTATAGTGAACAGTACCTGACAGAAAGCTTTTTCCGGTACCGGTGGCTCCGGTGATAAGAATAGTTGAATCAGTCCGGGCAAATTTTTCCAGACTCTTTATGACCTGCTTCATGCTGGGACTATAAGCAATCACATCATCAAAGTGATAAACGATATCCTGACGATGCCGCAGGTAAGCAATTTCATTGCGTAGTGCCTTATTCTCAAGGGCCTTATTCGTGGCAACCTCAAAACGGGTAACAGATGCCGGATGCACCAGATAATCAAAGGCACCGCTTTGTAACACCTTAACCACCACTTCCGGTTTATCTTCAGGACCAATTGCAATCACCGGGGTATGCGGTACACACTTACAGGCCTTCTCAAGCAGTACCGTATCCGACCGTGCACTACCGAGAAAGAGAAAAATAAGATCATACTCACTTCCCTTTAATTCACTGAGCAAATGATCTTTTCCAGCGCAAAAACTGATTTTGGCCAGATCTGCTAGGGCTGTATCGATGGTTTTATGACTTTCTTCTGGAATTGCATACGCCAAGATTGTATACATACTACTCCTTTACCGAAAAGCGACTTGTATTTCACATTTGTAACCCCACCTTCAAAAAATCATATGTGAAATTAATTTCCAATGCAAATAAAAATAGTCTTTTCCAGAAAAAGAAATTGCTAACCAGCAATATATATTTAAGATGACAATGGAATCAGATATACAATTTATGCAAAAAGCCCTGTTGCTGGCCCGGAAAGCCGCAACACTAAATGAGGTCCCTGTGGGTGCCATCCTGACACTGGACGGTGTCCTTGTTTCCGAAGGGAAGAATTCTCCAATCAGCAGCTGCGACCCCAGTGCCCACGCGGAAATTATCGCATTACGAAATGGGGCTGCACAACTTGCTAACTACCGAATGCCAGGTACAACGCTCTATGTGACCCTTGAACCCTGCATCATGTGCATGGGTGCAATTATTCACGCACGAGTCAGGAGATTGGTCTTTGGAGCACACGACCCTAAAACAGGAGCTGCAGTATCGTGCTACAATATCGGACAGGACAACCTCCTTAATCACCATATTGAAATAAGTGGTGGAATCTGTGAAATAGAATCTACAGCCCTTCTTAAAACCTTTTTCAGGGAGAGACGTAAAAAAAGACTCCCCTCATGAAAGTTATTTTTTTTAAGGAGAGTAGAGTTTTTGATTGCGAAATTTCCAGTCTCAGGCTAGAAAGGCTGCTTATCTTTAAGAGAATAATTTTCAGGAGGGGTGGCCGAGTGGCTTAAGGCGCACGCTTGGAAAGCGTGTGTACGCAAGTACCGTGAGTTCGAATCTCACCCTCTCCGCCAAAACACAAAACCCCAGTAACTACAGTATGTTACTGGGTTTTTTTTGGTTTGCAGTCTGCACTCAGAGTATCCTGTTTACCCTCCATTCAACTGTACAGGATTCACCTATGAGAGCTCTTCTTTAACTGCTCTTCCGATCTGATTCAAGCTATACGGTTTACGTATAAGCTGCCCGGCCCCCATCTCAAGAGCCTTTCGCACCTCATCGCTTTCTGAGTACCCACTGACAACAATGGCTTTTATGTCGGACTGTATGGTAATGGCCTTTTCAAAGGTCTTCCGACCATTGATACCAGGCTCCATAATCATATCCAGAAGCAGCAGGGAAACCCGATTTTTTTTCAGGTATTCAAGAGCCTCTTCACCTGAATTTGCCGTAACCACCAAGTACCCGAGGGCCTTCAATATCTGACTTGCAATTTCAAGTTGCTGAACTTCGTCATCCACAATGAGCACTGTTTCTCCATCCCCCACAAGCTCGTTGAAATCTGCCCCTTCAATCTGCTTAATCGGATCATCACGGGTGGCAGGGAAATAGAGAGTGAAAACTGTTCCCTTATCATCACTCTCCACAGTTATCACGCCATCATGATCCTGTACGGTATTCATAACAACGGTCAATCCAAGCCCGGTTCCACTCCTCCCCATGCTCTTTTTGGTGTAAAAAGGTTCAAAGATGTGGACAAGATCCTTTTTGGAAATACCATCACCTGTGTCAGACACAATTAACTGCACATATTCGCCTTTTTTCATATACTGATTCTCAGGCTCTGGCAGGTCTATGTGAACATTGCAGGTGGAGACTGTCACGATACCACGCTCCGTCACCGATTCCATGGCATTAACCACTAGATTCATAATGCACTTTCTGATATGAACAGGCGAACAGGAAATATTGAACAAATCAACTGCAAGTCTCTGCTCACAGACAACTTCCTGATGGTACTGCTGCAGCTTTTCGTATTCAGGAGAGTCCAGATACTCCCGAATAAGTGTATTGATATTTGCCGGCTCTTTTACAGCAGCAGCCCCCCTGGCTACCGTGAGCATATCCGCCACCACATCTGCAGCCCGCTTTCCTGACTCTTCAATGAGCTCCAGCGGTCGTCTCATGTCACTATCTTCCGGAATGTTCATAAGCAGTAATTCCGGATAACTGACAATGCCGGAAAGGATGTTGTTCAGGTCATGGGCCACTCCTACAGCCATCACCCCAACGGCCTCCATCTTCAAAGAACGGTGCAGTTGTACTTCAAGTTCCTTCTGTTTACTGATGTCTGTAAAAAAGGCAAAACAGTAGGACTGACCATGATACTCAAAATAACTGAGAAACAATTCGGCAGGAAAGGTTGTGCCATCCTTCCGGCGGTGTACAGTCTGCTTGGAAATTGATTTTTTAACCGAAGGCCAACCTTCACCATCCAGATCCAGATAAATATCTGCTATACCGAGAGTAAGCAGTTCCTCTCGGGTGTAACCAAGAATCGTTGCAGCAGCCTTATTGGCATTTACAATCCTGGTATCTTCCAGCTTAGGTGCAATCCGGGTCCATATAATAGGATAGGCACAGGAGTCGACAGCATATTGAGTCAACAGGAGCTGTTTTTCTGTTTTCTTTAACAGTTCCGCCTGTCGCGATATTTCCAGGTTCTGCTTCTTAAGCTTTTTATTATACTTTTCAAGTGTATAGGATCTAAACAGTAAAAACAAAACCACCACAGCAATCAACAGAAGGATTTGCCAAAATCTCGCATAGTCAAAACCTTTTTCGTAGGTTACGGAAATCCACTTATTCAGAATTTTCTGATGCTGCGATTTATCAATTTTTCTTATGGCCTTGTTAAAAATATCCTTTAAAAGAGGCCAGTCATTGCGGGTGGCAACTCCAAGTTCCCAGCGCTCATCAAACTTACCAACAATTTTCAGTTCATCGGAGAAACCTTTTTGAATACTGCTACTAACAGTCGCCAAGGTTCCGATAAAACCATATATTTTTTTCTGTTCCACCAGCTTTAATCCCTCTGAAACAGACGAAACCCCAACAATCCGCATTTCAGGATATTTATTCCTGAGGATTTCTCCAAAAGCATAGTCTACCACAACACCAAGACGCTTATCTTTCACCAAGCTGATATCATCGATAAAACGTTGATCCTTTCTGCTCGCGAGTACCAGTGGGATGGAAAGATATGGCTCTGTAAAATCCATATAGGTCAAGCGCTCTGGCGTTGCCATTGCCAAAGAAAAGATATCACACTTTCTTGCCTTGGCATACTTGATACTCTCCGTCCAGGTCTTCGTTTGAACCAGTTCTATTGGGACACCAATATTTTTTTCCATGATTGCAATATAATCTGCACTCATCCCAACATGTCTGCCATTATCTATTTTTTCAAGAGGCATCCAGTCCGGATCCACACACATGGTAATTTTTTTCCTTACAGCAAGAAACGCTTTCTCATCATCGCTCAACAGAGAAACAGACTCTGAAATTGAACTGGTTACAGTGCGCGGCCCAACATCATCCGGAGTTGCAGCAATAAGAACCTCCGCAGTGACCAGCTGCAACAAGGAAACAAACAGCAACAAAAGACAGGCTGGAAAAGTAATTGAATTCGGAAAGAAACGCATATAAATCCTCGGAAATTTTAAGAGCAACCATTATACGTATTGCAGCTTATACTATTAGAAGACTTCAGCAGAGTCAAATCCTGGTACGCATATACCCGAGCACCATTCAATTCCTTGACACTCGATAAACCAAGGAATAGTAAAATAGCATTTGGTTGACCTGAAATAGTCTTGACGCCTCCTTTCTGTTTGTGTATAAAGGCCACTCGGGAGCAATATGTGTGCGTAGGGGTTGTTTTTAAGTGCCGCATGTATAAATTTATTTTTCACACAGTTCGCTGCCAGGCCCCATATGAATTTTCGTTTTGATAGTCGGGTCCTGTACAATTAAGGATCATGAACTCCGCCAGGTCCGGAAGGAAGCAACGGTAATGAACCCCTTAATGTGTTACAGGGTGCCCGGCTATCATCTTTTAATCAGCTGACAGTATTGCTCTATTGCAGAATTGTTACCTTTTGATTCCAGTGTATGATGTTTCCACTAACCTCTAGGTAGTGTCCGTCCAGAAATGAGATTTTTTCTTCTAAACTGAGGCGCTGAAGAAATTTTACCGCAGGCATATAGTTGATATTCCGATGATAAATCTCTTAAAGCAACGAAGAGTTAGGAGAAAAAGGCCATTTCTAGACAGACACTAGGTAGGTTTTCTCCATGTCCTATTTGGTTCTTGCCAGAAAATCACGCCCCCAGGATTTTGACCAGGTTATTGGCCAGACTCCAGTTGTCAAGACTCTGAAGAACAGCATCACAAGAAGCAGGATCGCTCATGCCATCCTCTTTTCTGGAGTTCGTGGAGTTGGTAAAACCACCCTTGCCCGCATCATGTCCAAGGCTATCAACTGCGAGCAGATAGAAAATGGCAACCCCTGCAATTCCTGCCAATCTTGCATCGAAATTACCGCTGGATCCTCCCTTGACCTTTATGAAATAGATGGAGCTTCCAATCGTGGAATCCAGGAAATCCGTGAACTCAAAGAAAAGATACGATTCCTGCCCACATCCTCAAAACACAAAGTTATCATAATAGATGAAGTGCACATGCTTACCACCGAGGCCTTCAATGCTCTGCTTAAGACATTAGAAGAGCCACCGGATCATGTCTACTTTATGTTTGCCACAACAGAGCTGCATAAAATCCCCATTACAATCCTCTCACGCTGCCAGCGCTATGAGCTGAAAAGAGTTTCAGCTGAAGATCTTACTGCTCACTTCAGAAGGCTGTCAAAAGAAGAGGGACTGAATATTGATGATGCCGCATTAAGCCTGATTGTCAGAGAGTCAGAAGGGTCTGTCCGTGATGGCTTGAGTCTTCTTGATCAAGTATTCTCTTACGGAGAGAAAGATATTTCTGTGGAGGACGTTATTGAGGTGCTGGGACTCGTCTCCCGGGATTCCATCCTTTCTATCACCAGGGGGCTTCTCGAGAAAAAGTCAGGACAGGCACTCCTTGCCCTGCAGGAAACATTTTCCTTCGGGGTGGATCTGAAAAGATTTACCAGCGACCTGCTCAGCGCATTTCGTGCTCTCATTCTCTGCAAAATAGAAGGCTGTCAGGAACTGATTGACATCCCCCCGCAGGAATTTGCCGAGTTCAAGAAACTTGCAGACCTGCACAGTCACAGTACCATCCACATGAAATTAAACATGCTTATGCAGGGTATTGAGGAGATGCGCTATTCATCCCAGCCAAGGCTTGTGCTTGAAAACTGTTTTTTTAAAATCATCCAGGCTGATGAGGTGGTTCCAGTCTCAAAAATACTGGGAAGACTTGACTCACTTCTGTCCCAAAGTGTTAACCCACCTGAAAATACTGCAGCAACAGTTCAGAAAAAAAAAACCCTGACAAACCGGCCACGCCCGACACACCTGCTGTAAAAAACGCCCCCGTCGCGCCTCCCTCGGCATCACTGCCCCCTGAGTCCCTTGACCAAGCGCCTGTTTCACAACCTGAAATTGAGAAACCGCCTCTGCCGGTAATTAACAGAGCCCAGAAAGAAGCCCAGACCCAGAACACTGAACTGATCCCACGCCCCAACCAGCGTGATGTACGCAGAGACTGGGCTGGATTTATTGATCATGTAAAAGATCGAAAACTGTGGATGGCTCAGGATCTCCAGCGGGCCGAAAGAGTCAAGGAAATTGACAATGAACTGCACCTTCAATTCACTGATCAGGCAAACTGTACCCTCCTCTGTCAGAAGGATAATGCCAGGCTTCTCACCGAATTCGTCCTTGATTTCTTCCAGAAGGATTTGAAACTCCGTTTTATCACCCCGGACAAAGAGGAAAGCAAGGCAGCAGACAGTGAAGACAGCCCCCACAAATTGAGACAGAAACTTGCCAATGACCCACTGGTGCTCATGGCCACGGAAATATTTAATGGCCAGATCGGCGATATCCGGGTTGGCCCCAGAAGTCGATAATAATACTTGCCAACACCACTGAGCAGCCTTACATATGACTGCAGACTGAAAAAAACAGGTTTTCCTAAACATCAACAGAATCAGACAGGATATATAAAATGGACATAAATTCTATTATGCAGCAGGCTCAACAGATGCAACAGAAAATGGCCACCATTCAGGAAGAATTAAAAACAAAAACTGCCACCGGCACCGCCGGTGGTGGTATGGTCACGGTTACAGCCAATGGAAACAGTTAAATAATCTCTATTGATCTTGAAAAGGAAGTTGTTGCCGCTGATGAAAAAGAAATGCTTCAGGACCTGATTGTTGCTGCCACCAATGATGCCCTTAGAAAAGTGAAGGCAATGAGCAAGGAAGAGATGGCAAAACTCACCG
>JAJRQL010000093.1 GCA_024280265.1 Deltaproteobacteria bacterium | reverse complement strand
GCGTATGTCTGGATCATGGGTACCTCCAATTATGGTCGCTCGTTTACACTGAAGCTTCAATAACTACAGTATAACACGAGCAGGTTACCCCTTCCGGACATACGCCCTAATCGGAAATAAATATAATCTGGTACCTGAATTTGGAAGATATTGACAGTGCAGTGACATTACGGCAGAAGACTGTGGTAATTACCGCAGATGGCCGGGAGGAAAGAGAGGAAATCCTGGCCATTGAAGTGCCTTACAAGGTTGCCTTGAATGATGAGGAAATTGGTGCTTCCATGGTTCTGGCCACCGGACTGGAGGAATTTGGAGCCGGATTTCTCTTTGGGCAGGGCTATGTGACAAAGCCGGGACAGGTACGCGAGGTATTTGTCTGTCCGGATGGACGCATTTCGGTGCATGCCGATGTGGAAGAAGGCAGCGCGCCTAAAGAGGTGATTATCACCTCTGGCTGTGGCGGGACCGGGAAAATATCCAGGGAGATGCTGGAGGGTGCTTTTGATCCGTTGCAGGAGTATAGTATTACCCTTGATGAGGTGGGTCGGTTTATCCGTGAAATGCTGCAAAGGTCCCCCCTGGGACCGGCAACGCACTGTGTTCATGGCTGTGGACTCTGGGCAGACGGCAGGATGCAGGGGTTTTATGAAGATGTGGGGCGTCACAATGCAGTGGATAAGGTTATCGGGGCAATTTTGATGGAAAAAATTCCAGCCAGGGGGGCGATCTACACCACAGGTCGTCTGACCTCAGACATGGTACTGAAATGCGCCCGCATCGGCATTCCCATAGTGATGTCCCGGACCTCTCCGTCTGCCCTCGGTCTGGCTGTTGCCAGAAGAGCAGGGGTGACGTTGATTGGCTATGCCAGGCCTGGACGACTGAATGTGTTTAATGCACCACAACGGGTTGTGGGCTAGGTTTTACGAACCACCAGGGTTGAAAAATAGTGGAGATCCATGTCGACCGTTGCTCCTATATCGTGGTGAACTCGCTCTCCTTTCATACTGGTTCGTTCCACGAGTACTGCACTGTCAAGGAGATCCAGTTCTTCAAGGAGCGGCACCATGCGATCCATGGCCTTATAGACTTTCATAAAGACAACAGTTTCAAACTGCTGCAGAATATCTTTAATCATATCGCTCTCAAAAATAGCCGGGATTACGGCCACCCGGTCATCACCAAGACAGATTGGGGTGTTGGCTGCAGCGGCAGTTGCGCCAATGGCTGATATGCCCGGAATCACCTTTATGGAAGTCTCCGGGTTTAACTGCAGCAGGGTCTCGTAAACATAGAACCCGGTGCAGTAGATGGCTGGGTCGCCAAGGGTTGGCAGGGCAACGTCAAAACCGTCCTCCAGCTGTTCGTTGATGAGTCTGGCAGCTTCCTGCCACGCCTTTTGTACTTCCGGATCCGGGGTCTTTCCCATGTGGATTTTTTTCATGGGGAAGTGATGATTCAGGATTGTTTTATCTTTGGGGTCAACGGATCCACTGGCAATTGAAAGTGCTGTGGAGTTACCGTCTTTCTGGGCGGCAGGGGTGAGCCAAACCGGACAGTTCCGTAAAACCCGTACCGCTTTTAAGGTTATGAGCTCCGGGTCGCCGGGACCGACTCCTACTATGTGGAAAGTTCCTTTCATGAGTATATGATACAGCTCTGTCTTTAAGGTGAGAGCGCCGGGCAAAAAAAAAATCCCCGGACCAAAATATTGATCCGGGGATGCCCTCTTTCCTCGAATTGCCTCACCTCTCCGTGTCCACGGGAGGTTGTATGGTCAGTAAGTGTTCTTTCTGGCAGGTCTTCTGACTCCCGGATCATCCTACAGATTACACCTTCCCGGCATTTAAACCAGTGGTATGCAAGTAATGTTCGTCCCCGGTTACAGCGGCGGGCCCGTTCCGGATTTACACCGGATTCCCATTTAAGCTCCTGAAGGAGCACCTGATAGTAACGCGGCAACCATAACCGGAAAGGATGGATACGTCAACTGTTGAGAGTGTTTTTGGCAATAATGAGAAAGATTCCCGGTAATTGCTCTTGCCAGGAATGGAGAGAGTTTGTCAGAGAATAAGACGTTCATAATCTTCTCTGCTGTCGATATCAAAAACAACCCCTTCGTCATCAACTTCTATGATTTTCAGGTTGGCGGCGGGATCTCTGAGGTGCTGTCTGGGGCCGGTGTCACCAGAGAGAGCAAAGATGCTGTTAAACCAGGAGGCGGGGATTATGACGGGATTGCCACGTTGTCCTTTCCAGGAGGGCGCGATCCAGCGTAAAGGTTCTTTCTGAAAGGCACGGATCAGTTTTTCTACGGTATCGCCTAGTAACAGTGGCTGATCGCCAAGGAGAAACATGGCACCGGCACATTGGTCTGGAATGGCGTTGAGACCGGCTTGTAGTGAGGAGGAGTAGCCTTTCGAGGTGTCATGGTTTGTAATCACTACTGCGCGTCCTGTGCTTATCTGCTCCTGCAGTTTGTTGCTTTCGGGCCCAAGGACAAGGATGAGAGGAGAGAGGGGCGTCTGTGCTGCTGTGTCCAGCACATGCTGGAGGATGACTTTATTGTTAAAGGGCAGTAGCAGTTTGTTCTGCCCCATGCGTCGGCTTTTCCCGGCGGCCAGAATGATGCCCGGAACAGGTTGCATAAGCATCGGTTCAGGAAACTTTCTTTAAGTAATTATAGACGGTGCATTTGGTGACATCCATGAGTCCGGCAACTTCCTCAACAGCACCTTTAAACTGGAAAACTCCGTTATTCTTCATGATTTCAATGAAGCGGGTTTTTTCCTCGATGGACATGGCAGCAGGCTGTGTACCGATGGTTTCCACTGCCTGTCCGAAAAGGGTCCTTACCGTATCCACCGCCGATTCTGTAAAAGTTTCCTTGGAAGGGTAGATGCCGCTTTCCAGGTCGTGGATAAAGGGCAGCAAGGCCTGGATGGCGTTGAAGTATTGGGTGGTGTCAAGGTTGATGCAGAGTGCCGCGATCGGGGTACCGGCACTGTCTTTTATGATGATGGTGGCAGATTTGAGACATCTGCCATCAGCGGTAACCGATTTGTAATTATGTAACTGGTCTCCCTGTTTCGGACTTTGTTCAAGGAGTTTCACCAGAAGGTTTGTGGCAGGGGCCCCGGGTTTTCGTCCGGTGACATTTCCTTTCATATAGACAAGGGAGCTCTGGAGATCGGAGAGGTCATGGATGACTACCTCACAGTTGGCCCGAAGAGAGCGTGTACCGCATCGGCGATTTGTCTCAGATTATGGAAAATCTGTTCCTTTTCAGTTGTGTCACTCATACTGGCTACTTTTTGTTCCGGTGTTCTTCGCGGTCATTGTACTCTCCATACCATACTGCGTCCCGAAACGCACGGGGGGAGGTGTTTCCTTCTGTGGAGACAAGGAGAACAATGGAATCTTTGTTGAGGTGGAGCATTTTTCGTAGATCGGAGGCATTACCACCTTCAGATCCCATCAGAAGGTGGAGCAGGCCAGTGGTTATGGCTCCGGATTCTCCGGAGATCACAACTTCATCACCTTTCAAGGGCGTTGCCAGAACACGCATGCCGGTGGCGGCCAGATAATCGGGGCAGGAGACGTAGGCTGCGGCGTAGTCACGAAGCAGTTCCCAGCTGATGGTGTTTGGCTCGCCACAGGCCAGTCCTGCCATGAGGGTGTCCAGGTCGCCGGTGACATTATGGGGCCTGCCATCGCCAATTTTGGCGGATTTGTAGATGCAGTTGGCCTTCTCCGGCTCAACAATGGTCACTGAGGGCATCTTCTCACCAAGGCTTGAGGCCATAAAACCAAGCACTCCACCAGCGAAGGAGCCTACACCTGCCTGGAGAAAAACGTGAGTAGGGGATTTGCTACCCTGCTGTGTCATCTGTTCCAGGGCTTCAACGGCAAGAGTTGCATAGCCCTGCATAATCCAGGTGGGAATGTCTTCGTAGCCGTTCCATGCCGTATCCTGAACGATGACCCAGCCATTCTCTTTCGCCTTCTGTTCGGAGAGCCGCACGGCATCGTCATAGTTGAGATCGGTGATGGAGGCCTCGGCCCCAAGAGCCTGAATGTTTTTCAGTCGTATCGGGTCAGATCCTTTGGGCATGTAGACGACGGCTTTCTGCTTCAGTTGCCTGGCTGCCCAGGCAACTGCACGACCATGGTTACCATCTGTTGCTGTGGTGAAAGTGATGTCTCCGAGCTTCTTTCTGTTCTCTTCGGAACACAGTTCGTCATAGGATATTTCTGAGATATCCCTGCCCAGTTTTTCTGCAAGGTAACGTCCGATGGCGTAAGAGGCACCAAGAACTTTAAAGGCTTTGAGGTCAAAACGGGAGGACTCATCTTTAATAAAAAGCTTACTGATTCCAAGGTATTCGGCAAGCCGGGGTAAGGTCACCAGGGGGGTAACTTTGTATTCAGCGAAGCTTTTGTGGTAGGCCAGGGCCTTTTCAGCCTCATCGCTTGAGAGTATGGAAAGGTCTGCGCCCCGGCCCGGTTTTTTAATATTCCTGTTGAAGATATAGTCTATGGACATGAAGTACCTCTTCGAACCCGATAAGTCGGAAAATTTTTTCTGCGCCTAGATTTTGAAGAAAAAATCTCATTTCTGAACGGACACCTTTTAAGCAGAGGCAATGGCATCGATTTCAACTTTGGCGCCAAGGGGTAGTGCTGCCACCTGAACTGTGGCCCGGGCCGGGAAATCACTCGTGAAAAATCCTGCGTATACTTCGTTGACCGTAGCAAAATCGCCAAGGTCTGTTACAAAAATACCACAGCGGATAACCTTCTCCATGGACGAGCCGGCCTCTTCAAGGATCGCTTTGATATTGTTCATGCTCTGTTCAGTCTGCCGACTCACATCATCTTCCATCTCTTTTGTTTCAGGGTTAAGGGGGAGCTGGCCGGAGACATAAATGGTGTCACCATATTTAACAGCCTGCGAGTAAGGGCCGATGGCCGCCGGGGCATTGGGGGTGCTGATGATGGTTTTGGGCATGATAGGTCTCTTGAATGTTGTAGATTAGTGCCTGTCCGGAGATGGCCTTTTTCTCCTGCCTCTTCGTTGCTTTGAAAATTATTTCTGCACTTAGATTTAGAAGGGAAAGTCTTATTTCTGGATGGACACTGGATTAGTAATATTTCCTTTTTTATAATTTTTTAAACTTAACCTGACAAGTAAAAAACGTCTGGATGGTGTTTTTTTTGTTGGGTAATCTGGGGCGTTATGAGATGAACATGGCGTAGTAACGTTTTTTATGTTGTATCGCGGCTGTTTTCCTGGGATGGGTTGGGTTGTTTTGTGTTCAAAAAAGATTGACATAGAATTATACTTTTTGTAAAAAAACTGTATCGAATGAAAGATATTTATAAAAACAGACAATATCGCAGCCTCGTTTTCACTTAGGTTGGCATTGATTGCTGCGGAAGTTGTTACGTATAAACATAGGAGTGAAATTACAGAAAATATGGCCACACTTGATTTTGACAGAATAAATGAACTTGCCCAAAAGTATGAACCGGAAATGACCAGATTTCTACGGGATATGGTCGCCATTCCCAGTGAAAGCTGCAATGAGGAAAAAGTTGTATTGCGTATCAAAGAAGAGATGGAGAAGGTGGGTTTTGACAAGGTTGAAATCGATCCCATGGGTAACGTGCTTGGTTATATCGGGTCCGGTTCCCGGCTTATCGCCTTTGATGCCCATATTGATACAGTGGGTGTTGGTGTTGCCGGAAATTGGGATTTCGATCCCTATGAAGGCTATGAAGATGACGAGTGTATCGGCGGTCGAGGTACTTCGGATCAGGAGGGTGGCATGGCTTCCATGGTCTATGCCGGAAAAATCATCAAAGACCTGGATCTGGCAGATGACTATACGGTCGTTATGGTTGGAACTGTTCAGGAAGAGGACTGTGATGGTCTCTGCTGGCAGTACATTATCAAAGAGCTTGGCCTGAAACCTGAATTTGTGGTTTCCACCGAGCCCACCGATGGCGGTATTTATCGTGGTCAGCGTGGCCGCATGGAGATCCGGGTGGATGTGGCGGGAGTTTCCTCCCACGGTTCAGCTCCCGAACGTGGAGATAATGCCATATTTAAAATGGCCAGAATCCTTCAGGAGCTTGAAGTGCTGCACACGGAACTGAAAGATGATGACTTTCTTGGTAAGGGCTCCCTTACAGTTTCCCAGATATTTTATACATCCCCTTCCCGTTGTGCTGTGGCCGATAGTTGTGCTGTTTCCATCGATCGACGGCTCACGGCTGGTGAAGACGCGGAGCTTGCCCTGTCCCAGATAGCCGAACTCCCAGCGGCAAAGGCGGCTGGAGCTAAAGTGACCATGTATAAATACGATACTCCGGCCTACACCGGGCTGGTGTATCCCACTGAATGTTATTTTCCTTCATGGGTTGTGGCCGAAGACCACCCTGCTGTTCAGGCAACAGCCAGTGCCTATTCCTCACTTTTTAAAACAGCACCACATATCGACAAGTGGACTTTTTCCACCAACGGTGTTGCCATCACCGGTATGCACGGTATTCCAACAGTTGGGTTCGGCCCTGGAAAGGAAGCTGAGGCACATGCGCCAAATGAGAAGACCTGGAAGGCGGATCTTGTCCGCTGCGCCGCACTTTATGCAACATTGCCCACTGTTTATGTAGAGCAGAGCTAGGGATCGGCTGATGGCAGAGAAACAGTTGGCTGTCATAGCCATTGGTGGAAATTCGCTGATTAAGCACAGTGAAAAACGTACCGTCGAAGATCAGTACATGGCAATCTGCGAGACCACTCATCACCTGGTAGACCTTGTGGAACTGGGATATCAACTGGTGATAACTCATGGAAATGGGCCACAGGTTGGTTTTATCATGCTGCGCTCCGAGATAGCCCGGGAGCAGGTGGGACTGCATATTGTGCCGTTAAGTTCTTGTGTGGCCGATACTCAGGGGGCCATCGGCCTTCAGATTCAGCAGGCGCTGGGAGATGAATTGCAAAGGCGTGATATGGCTGGCAGGGCTGTGACAGTGGTTACCCAGGTTGAGGTAAGTCCCAGTGATCTCGGTTTCGTTGTTCCGGATAAACCCATTGGGGAGTTTTACCGGAAAGAGCAGCTGGGGAAGCTTAAAGAACAGCATCCTGAGTGGATATTGATGAAGGATTCCAACCGGGGGTACCGGCGGGTGGTCGCCTCCCCTGTTCCTTTGAATATTGTGGAGGAGAGTGCGGTAGTGGCTCTTCTGGAAAATGGTTTTCATGTGATTACTGCCGGGGGGGGGGGAGTGCCGGTGGTTCGTAGTGACATCGGCCTGACCAGTGTGGACGCTGTTATTGATAAAGACAAGACAGCATCTCTGCTTGCCACAAATCTTGGTGCTCCTCTGCTGGTTATATCTACAGCGGTTGAACAGGTTATGCTGAATTTCGGCACAGTGAAGGAAGAAAAATTAGGCCAGGTACGGGTGGCTGAAATGGAGAAATATTTCCGTGAGGATCATTTTGCACCCGGTTCTATGGCTCCAAAGATTGAGGCTGCCATCGAGTTCATTCGAAATGGTGGTGAGAAGGTAATTATTACAAACCCCGAAAATATAGGTAAAGCCATTCGCCGGGGAAAAGGGACTCAGATCGTCCCTTAACTGTTATCAGGAGATAAAAAAAATGGACAAACTTGGAATTGAAGAATTAATCAGGGAACTTTCGACCCTGGACTATCAGAATATGTACAGCAGCGATTTTCTCCTGACCTGGGAGAAATCCATTGATGAAATCAGTGCTACGTTTACCGTGGCAGAGATTCTGCGTGGGATGAGAGAGCAGAATATTTCCAGCCGGATCTTTGATTCCGGTCTGGGGGTGTCTCTGTTTCGTGATAACTCCACCAGGACCCGTTTCAGTTTCACCAGTGCCTGTAATCTGCTGGGACTTGAAGTCCAAGACCTTGATGAAGGAAAATCACAGATTGCCCATGGTGAGACTGTACGGGAAACCGCCAATATGATCTCCTTTATGGCTGATGTTATCGGTATTCGGGATGATATGTATATCGGTAAAGGGAATACCTATATGCGCAACGTGGCTGAGTCGGTCCAGGCCGGATATGACGAGGGGGTGCTGGAACAGCGCCCCACCCTTGTCAACCTGCAGTGCGATATCGATCACCCCACCCAGTCTATGTCTGATATGCTCCATATCATCAAACATTTTGGCGGCATTGAAAACCTTGCCGGCAAAAAGATTGCCATGACCTGGGCCTACTCACCTTCATACGGTAAGCCCCTTTCAGTTCCTCAGGGAGTCATAGGCCTGATGACCCGTTTTGGTATGGATGTGGCTCTTGCTCATCCTGAAGGATACGAAGTCATGCCAGAGGTTGAGGGGGTGGCAGCACGGCAGGCAGCCGAGTCTGGTGGCCGCTTCACCAAATCCAATTCCATGGAAGAAGCCTTTGCCGGAGCTGATATTGTATATCCAAAATCCTGGGCACCTTTTGCAGCAATGGAGAAACGCACCGATCTCTACGGAAAGGGAGATATGGATGGCATTGCATCTCTTGAGCAGGAGTTGCTGAGCCAGAATAAAAAATATATGGACTGGACCTGTACTGAAGAGCGCATGGCTACCACCCATAACGGTTCTGCTCTGTATATGCACTGCCTTCCTGCTGATATCAGCGGTGTTTCCTGTGAACATGGTGAGGTCGAGGCATCGGTCTTTGATCGCTATCGGGTTCCTCAGTACAAAGAAGCGAGCTATAAACCCTATATCATAGCGGCAATGATGTTCCTGGCAAAACAGAAAAACGCGGCGGATGTTCTGCAGCGTCTTCTGGAAAGGGGAACTCCTCGGGCATTTTAATCTTCTTCAGGCAGACTTGGTACGGGGGACACAATGATTGAGCTGACACTCAATGGTAAGCTGCAGCAGTTTTTAGGTGATGAGAGTATATCTTTACTTTCATGGTTGCGTAATGTTAAAAATCTGACCGCTGCCAAGGATGGCTGTTCCGGGCAGGCTGCCTGTGGAGCGTGTCTGGTGGAGGTGGATGAGAAGGCGGTTCTTGCCTGTGTCACCCCCATGAAAAAAGTTGCGGGGAAGAAGGTTGTTACCCTTGAAGGCCTTCCCGAATCTTTTTTACAGACCCTGGGGCGGGCATTCGTTGCCAAAGGTGCTGTGCAGTGCGGTTTCTGTACACCCGGCTTTCTCACTCGGACTAAGATATTTCTTCAGATCAACCAGAATCCTACCAGGGCAGAGGTTGAAAAGGCGTTGCGCTTTAACCTCTGCCGCTGTACCGGTTATGTGAAAATTGTCGATGCGGTTCTTGAGGCCGCAGCTGCTCTTCGTGGCAAAACTGAGATTCCCTTTGAGGAAAAAGCTGCCATCGCAGTTTCCAGTCCTAAGTTCAAAGCGGTGGATCGCGCTCTTGGCCGTAAACCCTTTGTGGATGATCTGCGTTTTGAGGGTATGCTCCATGGAGCCCTCAAGTTTTCCGATCATCCCCGTGCCCGAGTCCTCAGCATTGATGTGAGTGCAGCAGAGAAGATGGCTGGAGTCAGGCGGGTGCTGCTGGCTACAGATATTCCCGGTCAGCGCAATTCCGGGCTCATCATTGAAGACTGGCCACTGATGATTGAGGTGGGTGAAATCACCCGCTACATTGGAGACGTGCTGGCGTCAGTCGTCGCTGAAACAGAGGCCCAGGCCCGGGCAGCCGTTGAAGCGATTGTCGTGGAGTATGAGGTGCTTGAAGCACTCATCGACATGACTCAGGCCCTGGAAAGTGATATCAAAGTTCATGAGCAGGGAAATCTTCTTGGAGAAAAGATCATTAGACGCGGGAATGTGGAGGCACTGTTCGAGAGTTCCTCCTTCATCGCCAGCGGAACATTCACCACCCCTGCCATTGACCATGGCTTCCTTGAGGTGGAGTGTTGTGTGGTTATTCCAACGGATAGTGGTATTAAGGTATTCTCCCAGAGTCAGGGACCTTACCGTGAACGTGATGAAATTGCCCATCAGCTTGGATTGTCACAGGAGCAGGTCGAGGTGGAGGTTGTTGACTGTGGTGGTGCCTTTGGCGGCAAGGAGGATATGACCGTACAGGGGCATGCGGCCCTGGCCTGTCATTATTTGAAAGTTCCTGTGAAGTATAAACTGACGCGCCCCCAGTCTATCCGTATGCATCCTAAGCGCCACCCAACCATTCTCAAGTATGAGATAGGCTGCGATGAAAAGGGTATGCTCACAGCGCTCCACGCACGGATTCTTGGCGATACCGGCGCCTATGCTTCGGTGGGTGGCCCGGTGATGGATCGTGCCGGAACCCATGCCTGCGGTGGTTATCACTTTGAGGCGGTTGATATTGAGGCCAGATCCGTATACACCAATAATATCCCCTGCGGCGCTATGCGTGGATTTGGTGTCAATCAGGCCACCTTTGCCCTGGAGAGTCTCATTGACGAGCTCTGCGCCAGAGGGGGTTTTGATCGCTGGCAGTTTCGTTATGATAATGCCCTGGATATTGGGAAGATGCTTGCCCCCGGACAGGTTCTAACTGCCAGTGTGGGGCTTCGGGAAACTCTGCTCAGTGTCAAAGATGCCTACGAGAAGGCAAGGTATAAGGGACTGGCCTGTGCCATAAAGAACTGTGGTGTTGGTAATGGTCTCACCGAGGAAAGTAAGGTCATCATCGAAGTTCATGAAGGGGGCAGAATTACTCTTCACCATGGCTGGACAGAGATGGGACAGGGAGTGCATACCATTGCCCGGCAGGTTCTCTGTGAGGCCACCGGAATTACAGATATTGACATGATCACTCCCTTTGTCAGTACGGCATCAGGTGCTGTGGGAGGACCAACCACTGCAAGCCGCGGGACCTTGCTTCTGGGGCGTGCCATTATCGATGCCGCAGAAGAGCTGAAGGAGGATTTACAGAATCATTCCCTTGCAGAGCTGGCCGGGAAAACCTATCGGGGAGAGTTTATCTGTGATTATACCGATGCGGATGGTAAACCGGGTGAGATCATTTCTCATATCTCTTACGGATACGCGACCAATCTTGCGATCCTTGATGAGGAGGGACGACTGGAGAAAATCATTGCCTCTCATGATGCCGGCAGGATTCTCAATCCCAAGCTCTTCGAAGGTCAGATTGAAGGCGGGGTGGCTATGGGCGTGGGCTATGCCCTCACGGAGAAGGTTCCCGTGAAGGATGGCAAGCTCACCTCCGGGAAGTATCGCGCCCTTGGGATTCCCAAGATGGGTAACTTGCCTGAAATAGAGGTTATCGGCGTGGAGTCTGATGATCCGGAAGGTCCTTTTGGTGCTAAGGGGGTGGGAGAGATTGGTTGTATTGCCACAGCTCCCGCTATTGCCAATGCCTTTTGCGATTATGACGGGAAAAGGAGGTTCTCCCTGCCACTGGACCCTGTTGCAAAGAAGAACTGAGGCCGATTTCATCCTGTAATGTTACTGTAAGGAGCATGTTGATGACTCTCTATCTCCAGAATTGCCAATATATCGATTCTGAAACACTTCAAGTCTCATCTGCGCATCTGGCTGTAGAAGAAGGTGCCACTGGCGGCGTGACGCTCATTGATGCCATTCCGGCTGCAGGTGAAAGACAGGTGGGTGATCGGGTGCTGGACTGTAAAGGTCGTTTTGTGACCCGGTCCTTCGGCTGTGGGCACCATCATATCTATTCCGCATTGTGTCGTGGTATGCCAGCACCACCCAGGATCCCTGCAAATTTTATTGAAGTACTGCAATATGTGTGGTGGCGGGTGGATAAACGGCTTGATCGCGACATGGTTGAGGCCAGTGCCCTCGGGGCTGCGTTGCAGATGGCGCGGCGCGGTGTCACTTTCTGTATAGACCACCACGCCTCTCCCATGCATGTGGAAGGCAGTCTTGAAACTGTTGCTGCGGCTTTTGAACGTTTGGGGATTGGTCATCTGATGTGTCATGAATCATCGGACAGGAATGGTCAGGAGGCTGCCGAAAAAAGTCTGGCTGAGCATGATTCCTATCTGGCTTCGGGACGTCCAGGCCTCATAGGGCTCCACGCCTCTTTCACTGTCGGAGATGATCTCTTTGAAAAATCCGTTGCCATGGCCGAAAAGTATAACACTGGTCTTCATGTCCATGTGGCCGAAGACAGGGCGGATGAAGAGCATTGTATAGCGACGTATGGTAAGCGTGTAGCCCGGCGTCTGTACGAGTTAGGCGGGCTCGAGAGTTCTAAAACCATTCTTGGCCACTGTGTTCACTGTGATGATGCGGAGCGGAAGCTGATCGCTTCCTCGCCTGTGTGGGTGGTCTCCAATGTGGAATCCAATCAGAACAACAATGTCGGGCTTACCGATTATGACTGGCTCTCCAATATCATGCTCGGTACTGACGGCATGCACAATGATATGCTGCGCTCCGCCAAGGCCCATCATCTGACCTGTTCCACAACAGGTGGAATTGGTTATGACGAGGTGTATCGCCGGTTTCGTAATGTGCATAACTACCTTGGTCAGTTTGAAGCTGTTGGCGACGGGACAAATAATCTGGTCATTCTCGACTATGATACTCCAACAGAAGTCAGAGCCGATAACTTCCATGGCCATTTTCTCTTCGGGCTGGAGGCACTGCATGTCAACACTGTTATCGCCAAAGGGCAGGTGATTGTGGAGGACAGGTGTTCTACTCTGGTAGACGAGGAAGAGATTCTTTCCTATGCACGGGAGCAGGGACAACGACTTTGGGCAAAGCTTGGTGAATAAAAGATGAGCACACTTGTGGTTAACGCAACGGTGGTGACGGCCACCACGGCTCTTCAGTCAGATATTCTGATTGAGGAGGGATGTATTGCTGCCATAGGTAAAAATATTAACCGAACCGGGATACCAGCAGAGCAGATCATTGATGCGGATGGATGCTATGTGATGCCCGGCGGTATTGATGTGCACACCCACTGTAATCTCAGTGTGGGGTCAGAGCAGGTGAGTGATGGTTTTTACCATGCATCGGTGGCTGCAGCTTATGGTGGAACCACCAGCATTGTTGAGCACCCGGGCTTTGGCCCTGACGGCTGCACCTTACATTTTCAGACGGATCTTTACCGGAAGCAGGCCGCCACTGAAATGGTCATTGATTACGGCTTCCATGGTGTGATCCAGCACGTGGATGATAAGGTTCTCTCTTCCATGAAAGGGATGGTGGCAGATGGTATCCCGACGTTTAAGGTTTATCTGACGTATTCAGGTCGTCTTGATGACGGGGAAATTATAAGGGTGTTAAAGGCCAACAGCAGGGCAGGTGGGATCACCGCATTTCATGCTGAAAATCATGCCATAATCAGCAGCTTGAGTAAGACGCTGAGTCGTACTGCAAGGGTTTCAGATCCCGCAATTCATCCCCTCAGCCGTCCGGATTATTGTGAAGCCGAGGCCATACACAGGATCATTGCCCTTGCCAGGGCAGCGGGAGATGTACCCATTTACATTGTCCATCTGTCAACGGCCTCTGGTCTTGAGGTCGTCAGGGCTGCCAGAAAAGGGGGATTTCCGGTCTATGTGGAAACTTGTCCCCAATATCTGGTTCTCACTGAATCCTGCTACAGGGATTCAGCAGACCTAGAGGGGTTACAGTATATCATGGCTCCTCCGCTGAGGAGTCAGCGGGACTGTGATGCCCTCTGGGATGGCCTGGCAGATGGCTCCATTGATGTGGTAGCCACCGATCACTGTTCGTTTTCCTTTGAACAGAAGTGTCGCCAGGGGCGGGATAATGTTTTTGCAGCTCCTGGTGGTATTCCAGGAATTGAAACCCGGGGTCCGGTTCTTTTTTCGGAGGGTGTGTTGAAAAGGCGTATTGGTTTAAACCGTTTTGTTCAACTTATTGCCACAAATCCTGCCCGTATCATGGGGCTGACTGCCAAGGGTGATCTGGCAGTGGGCGCTGATGCGGATCTGTTGATTCTGGATCCTGAAGAGGAGAAGGTTCTCACCACAGAAACTCTGCATCAGCAGGTGGATTATACACCTTTTGCAGGGATGCGGGTTACCGGCTGGCCACGTACCGTTCTTCTCCGAGGGAAAGTCATTATCCACAGAGGGGTCCTTACTGCATCTGCAGGGTGTGGAAAGTATATCAGCCGCAGCATCAGCTCCCCCCACAAAAAAACACCATGAGTTACAGGACTGAAGTTTCCCGTTTTTTACAAGTATGCAAAGTGCCGAGGCGCCTTGCTGTAGGGATAATTAATATAATTTTTGTGGGTTATGCCTCACAAGTAGCAAAACCCTATTTTATTCCCTCTGGATATAGAAAATCGACGAG
>JAJRQL010000092.1 GCA_024280265.1 Deltaproteobacteria bacterium | reverse complement strand
CATTGAGGTTATCCTTGAAATGGCTGCTTTTAAGAAGGATGACCCGGAAAAGTTTCTGGTGGTCACTGGTTGCCTGGTGCAGCGATATGTCAAAGATCTGGAGAGGGATCTTCTTGAAGTTGACCTTTTTGTTGGAACCGATGGTGTTGCTGATATTGTAAATCTCCTTCGGAAGCTCATTGCTGGAAAACAGACTGAAAAAGCTTTTTGTCCTGATCGTTTTCTTATGAATGCTGAACTGCCCAGGTTGGTTTCGACCCCCTTTTTCAGGAGTTCGGTTAAAATCACAGAGGGATGCAGCAATCGATGTACCTACTGTATGATTCCCTCTATCAGGGGAGATCTTCGCTCAAGGGAAATTGATGATATTATTGTGGAGATGCAGCGGCTTGAAGATTCGGGTGTCAAAGAGATCTCGCTGATTGCCCAGGATATCACGGCCTATGGCAACGACCTTGATGATTCATCTCACCTCATGGCACTTCTTTCCCGAATTTTGCGAGAGACCAGCTTCCCCTGGCTCCGACTTATGTACCTGTATCCATCCGGTGTTCCAGATGAGCTCGTTGCTCTTATGGCGTCAGAAGAGCGTATTCTGCCCTATATGGATATCCCTTTTCAGCATGTATCCGATTCGATTTTGAAGAAGATGAACAGGCGCTATGGTTACGAAGATCTCTGCAGCTTTGTGGAAAATATCCGTACTGCAGTTCCGGATATTGCATTGCGAACCACATTGATGGTCGGATTTCCTGGAGAAACCGAGGAGGATGTTGTACAGCTTGAAGGATTTCTCAAACAGTACCGGATAGATCATGTAGGGGTGTTTTCATATACCAACGAAGAGGGTGCCATGGCTGAGTTTTATGAACTGCAGTGTGCTGAGGAGTTGAAGCTTGCGCGAATGAACAGGGTGATGGCACTGCAGGCTGGGATTTCAGAAGAGATGCTGCAAAAATATGTTGGCCAGACGGTACCAGTATTGGTTGAGGGCCTCAGCAGGGAAACGGATCTTCTTTTAGAAGGGAGAACAGTATACCAGGCACCCGAAATAGATGGCTGCGTTTACATAAACGATGGCACTGCCACCCCCGGTGATATCGTACAAGTACGCATCACCGAAGCACAGATATATGATCTTGTGGGTGTAATTGTGTGAGGTGGCAGGAGAGAATTATCACTTCCCGCCGTTTACCTGCTCCCGCAAATCCTTTCCAACTTTAAAAAAGGGAAGTTTCTTTGGCTTTACCTTTATTTTTTCACCAGTTTTTGGATTGCGTCCTTCATAAGACCCATAGTTTTTAATAACAAAACTTCCAAAGCCCCTGATCTCAATACTGTCTCCTTGAGCCAGTGCTTCGGTCATTGTTTCGATGATGGTGTTTGTAATTGCTGCAGCCTCCCGGTGTGGAATGTCAATGTCCTGGGACAAAGCTTCAATTAACTCAGATTTGTTCATGCCTGGCTCCTGTACGTTCAAGGCGAATATCGCTGTTGTTACAATATTCAGAAAAAAAGAATGTAATCAGTAAAAAATTTAATCCAATGCCTCTCAATAAAAAAAAAGGTATTGGGAAAATAAACTTGCACCTATTTAAGGTGCACATCTATTATTGTAACAGATAACATACCAAATTCAATCAGCTATTTTTTTGTTTGTAAAGAACTTTTTTTTGCAAAAATCTTTTTTATGTCATTTTGACGTAGAAATCTGAATTTCCCAACTTCCAGATTATCCAGTCCAAGTCTGCCGTAAGCCAGTCGTTTAAGGGATTGTACAGGATGGCCCACTGCCTGGAACATCTTTTTTACCTGGCGTTTTCGCCCTTCGTGAATAGTTATAATAATAACGGAATTTTGTTTATTTTTACGTTTGATTTGTACTCTTGCGGGTGCTGTCTCCTTCCCTTCCAGCATGATTCCCTTTTCTAAAGCTCGTAAAGATGCTGTGGAAGGGATCCCGGTAACCCTTGCTTCATATGTTTTGAAAACTTCATTGCTGGGATGTAGAATTTTCTGGGCAAGGTCGCCGTCGTTGGTCAAAAGCAATGCACCTTCAGTATCCAGATCCAGTCTGCCAACGGGAAAAACCCGCTCTTTGATCCCCTGGAGCAGAGAACTGACGATGGGGCGCCCCTGTGGGTCGGAAAGGGTAGTTACGTACCCTTTAGGCTTATTAAGAAGAATGTAGACCGTCTTCTCTTCAGTTCTGACCACTTTATTATCAAAGAGCACCGTTTGCCTGCCGGGATCGATTTGCTGGCCCATGGCGGTGATAACTTTTCCATCAACCTTGACGCGGCCCTGGGCAATGTACTCCTCAGCTTTTCTCCTGGAAGCAATCCCAGCCCCGGCCAGGAATTTTTGCAGTCGCATCTCTTTATTCATAATCAGCGCAGTGTTCCGGGGAGAAGCTTGTGAATACGGGAATCCACTAGTTTGCGTGTTGCCTCATCGACTTCAAGAACATCAGTATACCAGGGTTTCATGCGGCAATCGAAAACAATGGGTGGTGTAAGACCCACATGAAAACGCTGCACAGTACTGGCGGCCCCATGGATGTCGGCGGCTGGTTCAAATCGGGTGAAAAATGTCCACAAAAATTCCTGGGTGGAACAGGTAGCCTCTTCACAGTTATCGACAAGGAGGATGGCAGGCCATTCTTTGAGAGCAGGGTCTCTGGCGATACGTTCAGCAAGGTCAGGACTGCTTTCGTATGAAGTCGTTTCAATAACAAGAGTGCCGGGCAGATAAACCTTTACCTTTCGACAATCTCCTGAAAGATTGGCAGAAAATTCAGTGGGAAGTTCTCGTATTTTTTCCTTACCAAGCCCCATCATCATAGCTTTGGAACCCTTGTTCACAGACGGGCCTGTATAGTCGAGGGTATCTTGAGAAACGTTGGCAAAAACAAAGAGGTCACGGTCCCACTGGATACGCTCAAGGACATGGGTCCAGAGTTTTGGGAAATCGGTGATATCAATATCAGCATCTGTCAAAATGAGGAATTTTGTAAGTGACAACTGACCCTCACCAAGGATACGCAGGCCGCATGCAAATGCCTCACGTGGGTAGCGGTCAGCAACGCGGGCAGCAGCCAGACAGTGAAATCCAGTTTCCCCGAATGTCTTGAGTTCCCGGACCCCTTTCATTACAAGTGGGAATAGAGGGGAGAGCAGGTCCTGGAGAAAATCTCCGATAAAGTAATCTTCCTGTGTGGGGCGACCAACGATGGTCGCAGGGTAGATGGCCTTGTTGCGGTGGTAGAGATGTGATGCCTGAAACACGGGATAATCATGTTGCAGTGAATTGTAGCCATAATGATCGCCAAAGGGTCCTTCCGGCTTGCGGATATGAGGTGGGACAATGCCGCGAACAGCAAACTCGGCATTGGCAACCAGTCTATGGCCACCTTTAGGATCTGCGGTCATGTCGAGTTTTTTACCAATGAGCAGTGAGGTGAGCATCAGTTCAGGGATATCTTCGGGCAGTGGGGCAATGGCCGCAAGCATGAGTGCTGGCGGACCGCCGATATAAAGGGTCATGGGCAGAGACTGGTTGAGTTTCTCTGCCTCGTGATAGTGGTATCCTCCCCCCTTATGGATCTGCCAGTGAATACCAGTAGTGGTCTCATCGTGGCGTTGGATGCGATACATGCCGAGATTGTGGCCTTTTCCTCCGGGATGTTCGGTGTAAACAAGCGGCAGGGTGACAAAGGCGCCACCGTCACTGTGCCATGAAGTGAGCATGGGGAGACTGCTCAGGCGCGGAGGGGATTGGCAATTTTCAAGGATGGGACCATGTTTTTTGTTTTTCAGGCCAATCTTTAACCCGTCCATGAAAAGATTGCGGTTGTCCCAAAGTTTTTTCGCTTTGAGAGGCATGATGGATTCGGTGAGATTCACCAGATCCTGGACAAATTTCTGGGGTCGTGAGCCGAAGGCAAGTTCGAGTCGCCTGGCGGTTCCAAAAAGATTGGTGACCACAGGAAACGAACTTCCCTTCACATTGGTGAAGAGCAGTGCCGGTCCCTGTCGAGCTATCACGCGCCTGTGGATCTCGGCGATTTCCAGGTTAGGATCGACCTCTTCGTCAATTACCAGGAGTTGATTTTCGTGGCGCAAAAGATCGATGAAGCTGCGCAGGTCGTATAGGATGTTATGTGCCATAGGTTATTTCAGTATTTATTTGTGGGTGTGGGGAGAGTGCTCAAGAAGAAACAGTTCATGGTATTCATCTTCACTTAAATGGTTCTTCAGGACGCCTGTGAAATACTGAACAACTTCCTGGATATCTTCACTTGATAACCTGCTGCTGAGAGTGTTCGTAAGCTTGGGGTTACCCATAAGTTGCATGAAGCATCTGAATGATTCACGATCAAGATCAGAGCTCAGCCCGAAGCACATTTGATGAGGGTCTAAAGTCATGGCGTAGAGAAAAAGAGTTAATAGGCAGGTAACAGCTGCCAGTGTATGTTTCGGGTTCTTGGCCCATCAAACTCACAGAAATAGATAGCTTGCCATGTACCAAGCTGGAGAAGGCTACTGCTTACCATTATGGTGAGAGATGTTCCCATTAATGACGCCATGATGTGAGATGGCGAGTTTCCTTCCATGTACCTGAAAGGGTAGTTGAGGGGAACGATTTCACGCAACCCCTTTATTATGTCGGCACGCACATCGGGGTCGGCCCCTTCGTTAATGGTCAGGCCGGCTGTTGTGTGGGGGTTGAACAGGTGGCATATTCCCTCTTCAACCCCTGTTTTTGAAATCTGCGCCTGCACTTCAGATGTTATGTCAACGAGGTGCATATGCTCAGTGGTGGATAGTGTAAAGCTGCCCTTGTGCGTACTCATTACTGGAGCTGCCAGCGACCGTTATTGTCACGACATGCTGTGGTGTAGGCTGTTTCCTGTTTGCCATTAATAATGGTCTGGATTTCGGCCTTACGACAGGGACGATTGGTTCTTGGATCGGAGAATGCAGGTTGAGGAGTGACCACGTACTGGTTGCCGTTGTCAGGGTTACGCCAGGCATTGGGCTGGCCGGAGACACCTCGCTCGTAGACATGGTTAAGCTGCTCGCGGTCATACTTGTCCATCTCATTGCCAATCATGTAACCGAGCATGGTACCAACTGCAGCTCCGATGAGGGTGGCTTCGGTGTTGTGGCCAATAGCCTGGCCTATCAAGGCTCCCCCTGCTGCGCCTCCGGCGGCACCCATACCGGCTTTATTGGGGCCATTGGCACAGGAAGAGAGGAAGAGAGAGAGGCTCAGGATCATGGGAATGAAAAAAGAGTGTTTCATGTTTTACTCCTTTAAAAAGAAAATGTTGGATCGTTTTGTTTTTTTTTAGTATCAGCAAGGTATTATAGGGGATTACCCGTGTTTCTCAAGTGAATAAAGCTGTTCAAGGCGTGATTGACTCTGACGCAGCCTGGCTATTTCATCAAGTAAGTCGAGGGCAAGTGCTGTGCCGGGGAGGTTTATTCGCAGATCTTTCTGGAGGCGAATGGAGATCTGGATGCGTTTTATTTCAACCGCTCTGAACCGCCATTCCTGGGGATTCTGTCCCTGGGGGGAGAGTATCCCCTCGTCAATCAGATCCTGGATAAACTGAGCGTGGACATTGCAGACACTACAGAGTTCACGCAAGCTGTAATGGCAGTCATCATCAAAGAATGTGCATTGGAGGTCCGGATTCATATTTATACTCCGAGGTGGCTGCGGGGATTGAAAAACATGGATTTCTTCATGTCGCTATATAGTTTTTTGTCCTTGTCTGTAACGGGTTTCGGGGCCATTATTGCAAGGGTGACGTATTGGTCGCCACTGGCCTTTGCAGAGCAGAGGCCGCGTCCTTTCAGGCGTAACTTTTTCCCGGTCTGCGAAGCGGGCGGTATCTTCAGCTCAACGATGCCTCCAAGGGTCGGAACCGGAACCGTTGCACCAAGCGCAGCTTCCCAGGGTGCAACAGGCAGGGTGAGCATAATGTCACGGTTGTCCGGGGTGAAGAATGGATGTTTCGCAAAGGCAACCTCCAAAAAAAGATCACCAGCGGGTCCTTGTCCCATGCCGGGGGCACCTTGTCCGCTGAGTCTGATCTGTTGCCCTTCGATGATTCCTTTGGGAATGGTAACCTGAAGGGTGTGTGGTTCGGTTATCACATGACCGGATTCATCAACGGTGGGTCTCTGCAGGGTAAGGGACTGTTTGCTGCCCTTGTAGCTGTCTTCGAGGGCGATTACAATTTTGGCATGAAGATCCTGGCCTTTTCCGGAGTATGCGGTATGACCGGTGCCAAATGGCCCCTGTCGTTCAGCTCTGTTCTGTGCTCCAAAGAGAGATTCAAAAAAATCACTGAACTGTGAAGCGTCAGTTTCAGTGTAGCCGCCGCCGTGAAACTCAAAACCATTGTCCCAGTTTGGTGGTGGGTCAAAGTCCTGACCAGCTGTCCAGTCCTTGCCAAACTTATCGTAAGCGGCTCTTTTTTCAGTATCCTGCAGTACCTCGTAGGCTTCACCGATCTCTTTGAAACGCCGTTCGGCGTTATCACCTTTGTTGATGTCAGGATGATATTTACGGGCAAGTTTACGGTATGCCCTTTTGACTTCACCCTGAGTAGCGTCTCGGTCAATACCAAGAGTAGTATAGTAATCTTTGAATTCCATTTTCACTTCCGACTGATTTTGCGAAAAACTGTTTCTTTTGATACTATTTTAACTCATATGTTCTGAAATTAAAGCTAATATCTACATTTGCCAATATGGCCTATATGGTAATCATTTTGACGGGCGGGTCAAATTGTAATCTGCCACTTACTAATACCCGGGCTGTTTGCTGCATAAAAAATGTGTTGGCGGGTAAAATGGGCAGTGGAGTGTTTGGAAGACAAGGGGCGTGAGGTGATTGTATCTTTGGTAGTGGGGCGGGAGAACCGGTACAGCAGCAGGCTTGATCCTGCGTGGAAATATATCAGGAATGCGACGGTATCACGTATTTTAGTGACCTGATCACACTTTGGGCATTTGACTGATTTTCCAGTGTAATTATTTTCAACTTCTCTAATGTGACCGCATTTGTTGCACCTGAAAATAGCCATGATGAAAGGGAATCTTTTAGGGGTACTGGAGCGTTTGTGGTACCGACAAAGTTGTAAACCTTGTGGCGTTTCTTTGTTGAAATACTATAATATCAGTTGAATACCTTGTCCTTGTTTATATCGGAATGGTCGGTTTTGCTATAGAAAACTGGTGTTTCGTGAAAATTAACTGCGAATAATGGACGGGACCCTTTTGCTGCATAAACTTGAAGTGTAATATGCTTATCAAAGGCGATTATTATCCTGTTAATCTGATCAAATAGGAAGGTCGCGGGTTCTCTCTGTTTCGGGTCTGGTTGTAAACACCAGAAGAAGGAGCCAAACAGAATGTAAGGAAATAAGGACGTATGCCCTGAAGGGTCTTTTGCCCTGACAGGTCAGAACGGGATGTCATCGAAGATACATCCATCTTGACCTATCTGTTCATTGATATCAACCTG